>NZ_JBEPEQ010000091.1:0-25162 GCF_040300925.1 Micromonospora sp. NPDC000207 | reverse complement strand
TTTTCCGGTTTTTTCCTCTTCCAACCTCCACCCGGGGGGCCCCCGGGCCCCCCCGCCGGGGTAAAACCGGGGGCGGCCGGCCCCCCCCCCCCCCCCCGCCACGTCAGAGGACTGTCACCTGACGAGCGCGGTGGCCGCGTCCGCCCAGGTGGAGTCGTTCTTCACGTTCCTCAGCTGCAGACCCTTGAGGATCTTGGTCATCTCGGCGTCGGAGAGGCGTCCCTCGCTCGCCACCTGGATGCTGGTCTTGCCGTCCTTGCTGCGGTGGGTGCAGAAGCCGTTGCCGCACTTGATCGCCGTGTCGCCGGTCGTCTGGTTCGAGTTCTTCGACGGCACCACGAAGATCTGGAAGCTGCCGGGGAGGCTCGCCCCCTCGACGCCGCCGTACGGCTCGACCAGGCCGGTGGTGGCCGGCGTCGGGTTCGCGAAGATCGCGCCACCGTAGTCGCCGCCGCGGGCCGCGGCGATGCCGTTGAGGCCGGACCTGGTGTGCGAGCCGAGCTCGACGGGCTGGTAGCCGGCCGGCACGTAGTCGAGGGTGAACGGCAGCTTGGCCGGGGTCGCCCGGGCGGGCTTGAGACCCGAGACGATCTTCTGGAGGTCGGCGTCGGACGGGTCCTCGGTGGAGTTCGAGTTCGTCGACAGGACCGCCCACGCGTCCGAGTCGTACGACCAGGCGAGCGTCCGGCGGGTCATCCCGCTGTCGCCCGCGCCTGCGACCTGGTACGCCTCCTTGCCGTCGACGGTCAGCCTGGTGGCCCCGGTCAGACCGGCGGGGTCGAACGCGCCCGGCCGGTACAGGACCAGGTAGGCGTAGATCGCCGACTTCGGCGTGTAGCCCGGTCCACCCTTGCGCCGGTCACCGCTGCGGGCGATCTCCGCTTCCTCCTTGCCGGTGACCGCCCTGTCGTTGGTGGTCCGGCCGTCCAGGTACACCGGTGCGATCTGGTACGACGTCGACGCCACGGTCGGCGCCGCCACCTTCCACCGGTCGACCTCGAACGCGCCGAACGTGAACTGGAACGGGTCGGCCGGGAACTCCCAGGTGGCCGGTTCGGCGTCCTGGGTGACAGCCGACGGGGCCCCCGCCTCGATGACGGTGCTCTGGCCCGTACCCCCGAAGACTGACGGGAGGGAGACGGCAGCACTCACCGCGACCACTGCGAGCGCCGCGCCAGCACTGGCGAAACCGGCCCGCCGCCGACGCTGCGCCCTGCGGCCCTTGCCGACGATCTCGTCGACAGTGTTCCGGTCCGGCGGCGCGTTCGACGTCGCCAGATCCACCACCTCATGCAACCGCACGGGACAACTCCTCGGTATCCGCGACCCGGAGGTCGATTCTCTCGGTGGCCAGCAGCTCACGAAGGCGGGCGAGCCCTCGCGAGGTCTGGCTCTTGGCGGTGCCGACGGAGACCCCCATGACCGCTGCGCTCTCCTCCAGGGTCATCCCGAGGTAGTAGCGCAGGATCAGGGCGGCCCGCTGCTTGCGAGGCACGGCACGCAGGGCGACCTGAACCCGGATCCGTTCGTCGGTGGCGGTCGCCGGGTCGCGCAGTGCGACGTCCGGCATCTCGTCACCGGCAGAACGTTCCCGACGCCATGGTCGGCGGACCTCGTCGACAGCGGCCCGGTACACCATCGTCTTGGCGTACAGGTCGGGACGGTCGAGCTTGCGCCAACGCGGGTAGAGCTTGGCCAGGGCGGTGGACACCGCGTCTTCCGCCGTGTGCCAGTTACCGCAAGTCAGGTACGCCAGTTTGCGCAGCGGTCCCAGTTGGGCCGCGACGAACTGCCGGAAACCTTCCTCTTCCTCGGCATTCAAGATCGGCTGCCTCCTTCGACGGAGATGGAACGGTGGCAGCCGGGGAAAAGGTTGCAAACCACCTCCATATGACAGGCGTCACACCGGTTGCCGGTGCGCCTCGCCACCTGTCGATTTCGTCGGGGCCGGGTGGTCACCCCGTAACGACAGCAGAGGACGCCGGTGTCACCCTCCCGGGAGGGTGACACCGGCGGCGGGGTCAGTGCGCCGACGGGACGGAGGCGTGCAGTGCCGCAGCCAGCCACTCGTACGGGAAGTACCCGGGCGGCTCGTCGTTCACGGTGGTGACCAGGTCCATGTACCGCTCGAACGGGCCCTCCGGCTCCACTGTGGTGCGCTCCCACTCCGCGCCGGCCAACATGTGCTCGGCCGTCTCGGTTCGGAACTCCGGGGTGTCCGGGATGCCGGGGCTGTCGGGGGTCGCGAAGATGGTGGTCAGCCACCCCATCCACTGGTCGGCGATCTCCCGCCCGCGCGGCGAGTCCGGCGCCACCCCCTCCTTCGCCGCCGTCATCACCGCCTCGCTGATCGGCATCCCCGCCTCCAGGGAGTCCAGCATCGGTGAGGAGGTCATCAGCGGGCCGACCCCGGTGTTGCACACCTCGCGCAGCTCGTGCCGTACGGCCCGCCGGGTCTCGGGGTCCCGGACCAGCTCGGCCAGCGCGATCCACGCCTCCAACTGCTTCGCCGTGGGATGCTCGGGCAGCTCCGGCCGGGCGGCCCGCCACCACTGGACCATCCGCTCCGGCGGCTCCCAGCCGGTGGAGACCTCGGTCCAGACCCACTATGCGATCTCAAGCGGCTCGAGACGCAAGCGGTCGTGCGCCGGTCCGGCGTGGCGGCGTCTCACAGTGCCTCGGGATGATCGGGCTGGGGGTGTGGCGGTTCGAGGAGCCGTTGCAGCAGCAACAGGCCCTTCTTGATGTCGGCGCTGCCGTCGAGGAGCCACTGGGTGCTCAGCCCGTCGGACGCCGCGAGGACGAGTGAGGCCGCCTCCTCCAGGGGGATGTCGGACCGTACGCTCCCGGCCGCCCGCCCCTCCGCGAGGAGTGCCGCGATGTTCTCCCTCAGGTCGGCGTACCGCTGCGAGAAGTGTGATCGTGATCGGTCGTTCCCGGCCTCCAGCGCATGAGCCACCATGCTGTTGAGCAGGGCCATCAGCCCCGGTACCCGCATGCTGTGCTCGGTCGACTGGTGGATCAGGTCGACGAAGGTGCCCTCGCCCTCGGTGGGGGCTTCGAGGAACCGCCTGTCGTACTCCCGCAGGACCTCGATGAAGAGCTGTTCGCGGGTGCCGAAGTGGTGTTTGAGGACCGGGTGGGTGACGCCGATGGCCTCGCCGACGGCGCGGAGCGAGGTGCCCTCGAATCCCAGCCTGTTGTAGACCGCCAGGACCTCGTCGATGATCTGCTGCCGCCGCGCGAGTCCCTTCGCGTACGGGCCTCTCCTCGACGGGGTCTCCGGCCGGGTGGGGCCGCTGCCCTGGGGGTTCTTTTCGGTCATCGCATCTCTCCATCGCGATCGACGGGCTGGTGGGGCAGGGCCATCCTATGAGCCACGGCACGAAAATATCCAGTCGGATATTTTCGTGCTACGGTCTGCTCAGCGACGAGATCCCGTCGCCACCCCCGACACCCGAGGGAAGTGACCAGATGCGTGTCGCCGAAGGCCCGACCACCGGCGTGGCCCGCCCCAGCCGCCCGACGACCGACCCGAGCTCCGACCCCGGACGTGCAGGAGGGGGCGGCATGGCGTGGCAGTTGTTCAGACTCGGTCGATGGTCGTTCCGTCGCCGTTGGACGGTGACGGGGGTCTGGGTGCTGCTGCTCCTCACCGTCGTCCTCGGGTCGGTGACCCTCTCCGGAAAGACCAACGACAGCTTCGAGCTGTCGGGCATCGAGTCGACCCAGGCGTTCGACCTGATCAGGGAGCGCGACCCGGAGGCAGCGCCGGACGGCGCGACCGCCCGGGTGGTGTTCCAGGCACCGGAGGGTCAGTCCATCGCGGACCCGGCCAACCAGCAGGCCGTCTCCGAGGCCCTCGCGGCGCTGCGGACCAGCGGGGTCGTGTCGGTCCTCGACCCGTTCACCGCCGGGACGATCTCCGAGGACGGGCGCACCGCCTACGCCTCGGTCAGCTACGACCGGGGTGCGGTGAACCTGTCCCCGGCGGACCGGGACGGCCTCGAAGCCGCCCGTGACGTCGCCGAGGAGGCCGGGCTGACGGCAGCCATCGGCGGAGACGTACTCGGGGTGGAGATCGGTGGGGCACTCGCCGAACTGATCGGTATCGCTATCGCGTTCGTGGTGCTGGCCCTCACCCTCGGGTCGCTCGTGGCGGCCGGGATGCCGCTGCTGACCGCGCTGGTCGGGGTCGGGATCGGTATCACCGCCATCGCCACCCTCTCCGGGTTCGTCGAGCTCAGCACCACCACCCCCGCGCTCGGCTCGATGCTCGGACTGGCTGTCGGCATCGACTACGCGCTGTTCATCCTGTCCCGCTACCAGGCCGAGGTCCGCCGGGGCCGCCCCCTGGAGGAAGCGGCGGGCCGCGCCGTGGGCACCGCCGGCTCGGCTGTGGTGTTCGCCGGTCTCACTGTCATCATCGCCCTCGTCGGGCTCTCCGTGTGCGGCATCGGATTCCTCACCGAGATGGGCCTGGGCGGGGCGTTCATGGTCGGCCTCGCCGTCCTCATCGCCCTCACCCTGCTGCCCGCGCTCCTCGGGTTCGCCGGCAACCGGATCACGAAGCGCAGCCGCCGCTCGGCGAAGAAGGCCGCCGGCACCGACGCCGAGGGCGACCGCGTCGAGCCCCGTCCGCTCGGACGCCGATGGGTCGAGGGTGTGGCCCGACACCGGTGGGCCGCCCTCTTCGCCGGGATCGTGGCCGCCGCCCTGGTCGCCGTCCCCGTCGCCTCCCTGCAACTCGCCCTGCCCGACGACAGCACCAAGCCCGCCGGCAGCGACGTGCGCGTCGCGTTCGACCTCATCGAGGAGAACTTCGGCGCCGGAGCCAACGGTCCGCTCCTCGTCGTCGTCGACACCAGGCAGGCAGCGGACCCGGTCGGCGCGGTGGACACCGCCACCGAGCGGCTACAGGCCCTGGCCGCCCGGGACGACTCCGACATCGCCCTCGTCATCCCGGCGATCATCAGCGACACCCCCGAGGCGCAGGCCGCCTACCTGGGGCAACTGGAGACCGCACAGCTCGCGACCCTCACCGTCGTCCCCCGCACCGGGCCCTCGGACCAGTCCACCAAGACCCTCGTCGCCGACATCCGCAACGCCCTGTCGGACCTGCCCGACCAGAACGGAGCCCGGGCACTCGTCACCGGCGTCACCGCCGTCGGCGTGGACATCTCCAACGAACTCGCCGACGTGTTCCCGCTCTACCTCGCCGTCGTCGTCGGGTTGGCGCTGATCCTGCTCGTCGCGGTGTTCCGGTCGATCTGGGTGCCCGTCAAGGCCGCGCTCGGCTTCCTGCTCTCCGTCGGCGCATCCCTCGGGGCCACCGTCGCCGTCTTCCAGTGGGGTTGGCTCAACGAACTCGTCGGCCTCGACGCCACCGGCCCGGTTCTCTTCCTCCTGCCGATCCTGCTCACCGGCATCCTGTTCGGCCTGGCGATGGATTACGAGGTCTTCCTCGTCACCCGGATGCGGGAGGCGTACGTCCACGGCACCCCGGCCCGCCAGGCGGTCGTCGAGGGGTTCACCCACAGCGCCCGGGTGGTGGCCGCCGCAGCACTGATCATGGTCGGCGTCTTCGCCGGCTTCACCTTCACCGACGACATCATCCTCAAGACCATCGGATTCGCCCTCGCCGTCGGCGTCCTGGTCGACGCCTTCCTGGTCCGGATGCTCGTCGTCCCCGCCGTCATGTTCATCCTCGGCCACCGGATCTGGTGGATGCCCCGCTGGATGGAGCGGGTCGTCCCGGCCCTGGACGTCGAGGGCGAGGCACTCGAACGCCGACTCGCACCCCGCTGACCGACAGCCACCGCGATCGACGTCGCACCCCGCACCGCCCCGGCCGAGCGTTCACCCCTCGGCCGGGGCGGTGACCCCGTCGAGGGGCAGGTTTCCCCTCACAGCGTCGCCGGGAGGCCGAAGGCGGGGAAGTGCCCGGCCCCGAGGAACGACGTGATCACGGCGATCCGCTCGGCGCGGACCGTGAGAACCGTGATCGACCAGGCCGCGTGCGGGCTGTCCCGGTCCGGCCCGACGTAGAACGCGACAGCCGGTTGGCCGTTCGCGCTCACCACCCGGTACCGCCAGCTCGGGCAACGGGTCATCGGCACGGCGACGGCGAAGGCGGCCACCGCCCGACGCCCCCGGTACCAGCGTCGCAGCGGCGGCATGGACCAGGTCACGTCCTCGGTGACCAGGGCGACGAAACGGTCGACGTCGCCGCGTTCCAGGGTGTCGGCGAACTCGGTGGCGAGCCGACGCAGCCGTACGTCGTCGAGCGTGGCTGTCTCGTGCCGGCTCGGTCGGGGGGCCTTCTCCGCGACGATCCGGCGGGCCCGGGCCAGTGCCGAGTTGACCGCCGTCGTGGACGTCTCCATCATCACGGCGATCTCACCCACCGTGAACCCGAGGACGTCGAAGAGCAGCAGTGCCGCCCGCTGGTTGCCGGGAAGGTGTTGGAGGGCGGCGACGAAAGCCAGCTCCACCGCCTCGCGCTGCTCGTACGCGGTGAGCGCCGAGTCGGCGTACGGGCCGAGCCAGGCGACCTCGGTGGCCGGCTCGTCGGCCCCGTCGGCGACCCGTTCCGCTGCCGGGCTCAGGTCGGCCGGGAGTGCCCGTCGGCCACGCTGTTCGGCCAGGTCGAGACTGGTGTGGGTGGCGACGGTGTAGAGCCAGGACCGCAGGCTGCTCCGCCCCTCGAAGCCCGCCAGCCCCCGCCAGCCCCGCAGGAGGGCGGCCTGGAGTGCGTCGTCCGCGTCGTGGACCGAACCGAGGATCCGGTAACAGTGCGCGTGCAGCTCGACACGCAGTGGAGCGACAAGGCGGGTGAATGCCGCGTCGTCGCCCGCCTGGGCTCGGGTCAGGTCGGATTCGTCGTTCACCACCGACGATTCTGCCCCGTCGCGGCGGTCACCATTCACATGACCGTGAAGAACCTCTGGCCGCTGGTCCACGCCGAGCGGGCCGCCCTGGCCACCGACCTCACGACGCTGACCGAGCCGGACTGGCGTACGCCCTCGCTCTGCTCCGGGCTCAGCGTCCGCGACGTACTGGCCCACCTCACCGCCGCGGCCAGCCTCACCCCGTTGCGGTGGTTCGCCGGGGTGGTCCGCTGCCGCTTCGACTTCGACAGACAGGTCGCCGTGCGTCTCGCCGAGCACCTGGGGGAGACCGGCGGCGAGACGCTCGACCGGTTCCGGGCCGTCGTCGGCAGCACCACCAAGCCGCCGCTGCCGGTGGTGGCGATGCTCGGTGAGGCGGTCGTCCACGGGGAGGACATCCGACGTCCGCTCGGGATCCGACGGCGGCACCCGTCGACAGTCCTGACCCGGCTCGCCGAGTACTACAGCGGGTCCGACCTGGTGGTCCCGGCCAGAAGCCGGATCGGCGGTCTGCGGCTGGAGTCGACGGACGCCCCCTTCCGCGTCGGCGAGGGTGCCCTCGTCACCGGCCCGACACTGGCGCTGATCATGGCGATGACCGGTCGTGCCGACTACCTGGAGGAGTTGAGCGGCCCGGGGGTGGCGACGCTGGGCAGTCGCTGACGACCGGCGACCGGGTCGGGCGGTGAGACGCGGGTCACGGGCCGACGCCGGGAGCGGCGACTAGGATCGCCTCCATGTCCGCCCTGGCCCCGACCTGGCGACCGGCACGGGTGCCGGTCCGGTGGGTGCCGTCCCATCCGGGCACCAACGGGTACGTTTCCACCTGGGGCGCGATCCTGGCCGGCGTCGTTCCGGTCCCGGCCGACGCGTAGGCCTCGGCCCGACGTCGTCCGACGCTTCGCGAGGACGACAGCTCTCCGGTCCGAGGGGTTTCCCTGGCTTTCGGACTGAGGTGGACTCGTGCTCTTCGCCTGTCTCGGGGCGTCCCTGCTCGCCTGTGTCGCCGCCCCCGTCGTCACCCGGACGGTCGGGCGGGCCGCAGGGTGGGTGTCGGCCCTTCCGCTGCTGGTGGCGGCGACCCTCGCGGTGACCGCGAGGGTCGCCGCGCCCGGATCCGCAGCCGAGGCGCGGGTGCCGTGGATGCCGACCCTTGGTGTCGACCTCGCCCTGCGCCTGGACGACCTGGCCCTGCTGTTCGCGCTGCTGGTCCTGGTCGTCGGCGCGGCGGTGCTGGGATACTCGGCCCGCTATCTCGGGCGGGGTCGGCACACGTCGTTCTTCGTCCTGATGACGGCGTTCGCCACGGCGATGCTGCTGCTGGTACTGGCGGACGACCTGGTGGTGCTCTTCGTCGCGTGGGAGGCCACCACCCTCTGCTCGTTCCTGCTCATCGCCCGTTCCGGCCCGGCCGGGCGGGAACCCGCCGTACGCACCCTGCTGGTGACGGCCGCCGGCGGGTTGGCCCTGCTGGCGGCGGTGGCTCTGATTGTCGTCCGGACGGGCACCACCCGGATCAGCGAACTCCTCACCGACCCGGTCTGGACCCGGGACCCCGCGTTCGCCACCACCGTCGCGGTCCTGCTGGCGGTGGCGGCGTTCACGAAGTCGGCGCAGTTCCCGTTCCATGCCTGGCTCCCGGACTCGATGGTGGCGATCACACCGGTGAGCGCCTACCTGCACGCGGCGGCGATGGTCAAGGCCGGCGTCTACCTGCTGCTGCGGTTCTCCCCGGCGGTCTCGGACGTGCCGACCTGGCGGCTGCTCCTGGTGACCGGTGGCCTGGTCACCGCAGTCATCGGGGCCGTCGCGGCGCTGCGCCGTCACGACCTGAAGGAGCTGCTGGCGTACTCGACGATGAGTCAGCTCGGGTTGCTGACGGCGTTGATCGGGGTCGGGACGCCGGCGGCGTTGACCGCCGCCGTGGTGCACACCGTCGCGCACGCCCTGTTCAAGTCGGCGCTGTTCATGCTGGTCGGGGTCGTCGACCACGAGGCCGGTACGCGGGACATCCGCCGGCTCCGCACGATGCGCCTGTCGATGCCGGTGACCGCCGTCGCCACGGGTACGGCTGCGGCGTCGATGGCCGGTGTCCCGCTGCTGCTGGGGTTCGTGAGCAAGGAGTCGATGTTCGCCGCGTTCCTGGACACGCCGGGTCCGGCCTGGGTCGGGGCCACCGTCACCGGGGTGGCGGTGGTGACGGCGGTGCTGACCTTCGCGTACTCGGGTCGGATCGTGTTCGGGGCGTTCGCCGGGCGCACCGGACGGGTGGTCCGCGAGGCACCGGTCACGCTCTGGGCCGCGCCGGTGCTCTGCGCCCTCGCCGGGCTGGTCCTGGGGGCGGCTCCGTTCCTGCTCGACCCGCTGGCCGCCGGTGCGGCCTCGGTGGCGGCCGGTACCCCTGTCGACGTCCACCTCGTGCTGTGGCACGGGTTGACCCTCGCCCTCGGGATGTCGGTGCTGGTCTTCGTGCTGGGCTCGACTGTGGTGGTGACCCGTCGTCGGGTCGACCGGGTCCTGGCACCGCTGCGGGCAACGGTCTCCGGGATCGCCGTGGTCGACGGGTCCCGGGCGGGTCTCGTCCGGTTGGGTGCCGTCGTCGGCGGATGGACCGGTACCGACGCACCACGTCGACACCTGGCCGTCCCCGTCGTGTGTGTCACGGCGATCGCCCTGGTCGGCGTACTCGGCGGGAGCCCGCTGCGGCCGGTCGTCGGCGACCCGTCGCTGCCGCTGGACTGGCTGCTCGTGGCGTTGGTCGCGGGGGGAGTCCTCGCGGCCGTACGCGCCAGGACCCGGATCGCCGCCGTGGTGGTCGTCGGTGTCACGGGGTTCGCGACGGCGTTGTGGTTCTTCGCCCTGGGCGCTGTGGACGTGGCGTTGACGCAGCTGCTGGTGGAGATCCTGACGGTCTGCGTGATGGTGCTGCTGCTGCGGCGACTGCCGGTCCGGTTCGCCGCCGAGCGGGTGCGGCGGCGACTCCCGGCGGCCCTCCTCGCGATCGCTGCGGGTACGGCGACCACCCTCGGGGTGTGGGCGTTCACCGGCCGACGGGAGATGTCGGCGGCGTCGGAGTACTTCCTCCGTCAGGGCGAGCAGACCACCGGCGGGGCGAACGTCGTCAACACGATCCTCGTCGACTTCCGGGCGATGGACACCCTCGGCGAGTTGACGGTGCTCGGGGTCGCGGGGGTCGCCGTCGCGGCACTGTTGCACGCGCGTCGACCCGTCCCGGTACGGTCGGCCCGCCTCGACGACCGGTCCCCGCTGGCCGACCCGATGGACAACACCGTCTTCGTCCGGACCGTGACCCGGGTGGTCGGCCCGCTGATCGTCCTGCTGTCACTGCTGTTGCTGGTCCGTGGCCATCAGGAACCCGGCGGCGGGTTCATCGCGGCCCTGGTCGGCGGGGCCGGGTTCGCCCTGCTGTACCTGGCGGCCCCCTCGGACCCGGCAGCGCGGATCCGCTGGCCGTACCTCCTTCTCATCGGTTGCGGCGTCGTGGTGGGCACCGGGACCGGGCTGCTCGGCTACGTCGACGGGTCGTTCCTCAAACCGCTGCACGGGGAGGTGTTCGGGATGTACCTGACCACCGCGTTGGTCTTCGACGTCGGTGTCTACCTGGCGGTGGTCGGGGTGGTGCTCACCGCGTTCAACCTGCTGGGCCGACAGCACCGGGTCGACGGACCCGGCGGTGCCCCGGCTCCTGACGAGGTGGGCGCACGATGACCCTTGCCGTCACCGCCGGACTCCTGGTCGCCGGGGCCGTGTACCTGTTCCTCCAACGCGAGATGCTGCGCGTGATCCTCGGGTTCGTCCTGCTCGGACACGCGGTGAACCTCGCCCTGATGGCGGCCGGGGGAACGTCACGTCGTGCGGCGCCGTTCGGCAGCCCAGAGGAGCTGTCGGCGGTGGCCGACCCGCTGCCGCAGGCGTTCGTCCTGACGGCGATCGTGATCGCGTTCTCGATCACTGTCTTCATGTTGGTGCTCGCGGTGACCGGCCGGGAGGACGACACCACCGAGGACGACACCACCGGGGAGGTCGGAACCGGACCGGACCGGCCGGCGGGCGGGTCGGATGCCGTCCCCGGCGTCGGTACCGATCCGGCGGCGGACGGGGGGCGGCGATGACCGCCTCGGTGCTTCCGCTCCTGGTGGCGGTGGCGTTGCTGGCCGCCGGGTTCCTGGTGGCGTGCGGAGACCGTCCCCGCCTGCACGCCACGGTGCTGCTCACGGTCCTGACGGCGGTCACGGCCACCGGCGTCGGCCTCGTGGTCACCCTCGCCGACGGGGGCGTGCTCGCCCACGGGGTGGGCCGGTGGCCGTTCGGCGTCGCGATTCCCTTCGCCGCCGACATGTTCACCGCCCTCATGCTCACCGTCACCGGGCTGCTGTCGCTCACCGTCGCGGCCTTCGCGCTCGCCCAGGGGCGGGTGGGCACCCGGTACTTCGCCCCGCTCGTGCTGGTCCTCACCGCCGGGGTGAACGGGGCGCTGTCGACCGCCGACCTGTTCAACCTCTTCGTGTTCGTCGAGGTCATGCTGCTTCCGTCGTACGGGCTGTTCGTGCTGGCCGCCCCCGGGAGGGCCCCGCTACGGCAGATCGCCGGGGCCCGGCTGTACGTGACGGTGAACCTGCTGACCTCGACTGTCTTCCTGGCCGGGGTCGGATTCGTCTACGGCACCGCCGGCACCGTCAACCTCGCCGAGTTGGCAGGTGCCGCCCGTCGGGACGAGACTGTCGCACTCGCCACCGCCGTCTGCCTGTTCGCCCTCGGCATCAAGGCCGCCGTCGTACCGGTGCACGGATGGTTGGCGCGGGCGTACCCGGCCACCTCACCGGTGGTCACCGCCCTCTTCTCCGGCCTGCACACCAAGGTCGCGATCTACGCGATCTACCGCATCTACGCTGTGGTCTTCGACGGGGACACCAGGTACCTGTGGGTCGGCGTCGTCGTGTTCAGCCTCACGATGGTCGTCGGCGTGCTCGGCGCGGTCGGGGAGAACACGACCCGGTCCATCCTCGCCTTCCACATGGTCAGCCAGATCGGCTACATCCTGCTCGGCGTCGCACTCTTCACCGAGGTGGGGCTGACCGCCGGGATCTTCTACCTGCTGCACCACATGATCGTGAAGGCGTCGCTGTTCCTGTCCACCGGAGCGGTCGAGGTCCGCTACGGCACCGGAACCCTCGGCGGGGTCTCCGGTCTCGCCCGCCGGGAACCGGTGGTCGCCGCCGCGTTCCTCGTGGCCGCGCTCTCGCTGGCCGGGCTGCCGCCGTTCTCCGGATTCGTCGCCAAGTTCAGCCTGGTGACGGCCGCTCTCGACGCCGGCCGGAGCACCGCGGCGGTGGTGATGATCCTGGTCAGTCTGGTCACCCTGCTCTCCATGCTCAAGATCTGGTCCGGCGTCTTCTGGGGTCCCGTCGGTGAAGGTTCCGGCGGTGAAGGTTCCGGCGGTGAACCGGCGGGGCGTCGGATCGGTGTGGCGCTGGCGGCCCCGGCGGTCGTGCTCGCGACGGTCACGCTCGGTCTCGGCCTCGGGGCCGAGCTGCTGCTGACCCTGGCCCGGATCGCCGCGGCGGGCCTGCACGACCCGTCCGGCTACGTCGAGGCGGTGACCGGATCATGACCGCCTGGATCACCTGGCCGCTGCGGCTCGTCGCGTTCGCCGCCTGGTACGCCAAGGAACTCGTCGTCGCCAACGTCGTAGTGCTGCGCGACAACCTGACCCCCGGACAGGACTCCACCCCGGGGATCGCCCGCCTGGACACCCGATGCCGTACCGACGCCGAGATCACACTGCTCGCGGCACTGATCACCCTGACTCCCGGCACCCTCACCCTGGGCACCACCACCAGCGCCGACGACGAGGGCACCCGGGTGCTGTTCGTCCACGGCATGTACGCACCCGACGCCGACGCCCTGCGCGCCGAGCTTCGCGTCATGGAGACCCGCATGCTGCACGCAGTCCGTCCCACCGGAGACCCGACATGATCGGTATCGACCTCGGCATCGTCGTCATCGGACTCGCCTGTCTGGTCGGCACCGTCCGGATGGTCCTCGGTCCCACCGACGCCGACCGCGCCGTCGCCGGTGATCTGCTGTTCTTCGGGGTGATCGGCCTCGTCGCGCTCGTCGGAGTACGAACGGCCAGCCCGTTCACCTTCGACCTCGTCCTGGTCGCCGCCCTCGTCGGTTTCCTCGGTGCCCTGTCCCTGGCCCGCGCACTGACCCGGGGTAAGCGGTGAGCAGCGCCCTGACAGTCGTCGGCAACGCCGTCGTGGTGCTCGGCGCGCTGGTCTTCGCCACCGCAGCCCTCGGCATCGTCAGGTTCCCCGACCCGTACACCCGCATCTCCGCCGTGGGCACCGCCGGTGGCTTCGGCATCGTGCTCGTGGTGACCGGGGCCCTGCTCGTCCAGCCCAGTCTGTCCGGGCTGGTGAAGGTCGTCGCGATCGTCGTCCTGCACCTGACCACCTCCGCGATCGGCACCATCGCGCTGGCCCGCTCCGCCCACCTCACCGGCGCCCGGCTGCGACGTCGGCACTTCGACGAACTGGCCACCGCCGGAGCCGACGATCCGACCCGGGGGTGACGATCCGACCCGGGGGTCAGGGGCGGGGTAGCGGGCGGCGGCAGTGGTAGACCAGGGCGGGCGGCATGTTGGCCCAGACCGTCCGACCGACTGTGACCTCGTCGAAGGCCTCGGTGAGGAGCCTGTGGAAGCGTCGGGCCGGAGGGGTCGGCAGCGCGTGCCGGTACGCGAAGGTGGTGAAGACGCCGCCGGCGTCGAGCGACCCGACGACGGCGTCGAGGATCACCGACTGCCGGTCCTGCGGCAGGGCCGCCCAGGGCAGTCCGCTGATCACCACGTCGGCGGCGGCCAGGCGGCGCTGGGCCAGCAGGTCCCCGAGCGTGGCCGCGTCGGCGTGTACGACGTCGACCCTCGGGTGCCGACGGGCCAGTCCGGTGGCGAAGCTCGGATTGACCTCGACAGCCAGGTGGTGGCCCCGACCTGCCAACCGCTGCTGGATCGCCTCGGTGAACACCCCGGTCCCCGGCCCGAGTTCGACCACCAGGGGGTGTCCCCGTCGCGGCACCGTCGCGGTGATGTCCCGGGTCAGCGTGGACCCGCTGGGCAGTGCAGCGCCGGTGGTGAGGGGGTGGCGGATGAACTGGCTGAGAAAGGTCGAGCGATCGCTGATCACGGTGTCGACGCTAGACGGGAGAAGGTGAGTCGGTCTCGTGGCGGTGGTCGGCGTACCGGTCATTTGGCGGAGACCCTGTGGCCGATGGAAGGACCGTCGGGGGTGCGCTACGTCACGTCACGGGCTCGACAGGTCGGGCCCTCTCCTGACCGGTAAATCAGTCCGTTGTGACATTCGTCCTGGTCCGGCTGAACCGAACCCCCATCGGTCCCGTGGTAGGGGTGGCGGCAGCCGCTGCCGTCGTCCGCGAGTGACGAGGAGTGTGTGATGGGACTGAGGTTCGGTCGTCGGGCATCCTTGGGCGTCTGGCCCGCGTCAGCCGGGGGTATGCCGTCCCGGGACGGCTCTACAGCGATGGAGCGCTTCGGGGTGCGTCGGGTCGCCGCGCTCACCGCCTCTGCGGTCCTGGCCAGTGCCTCGGTGGTCGCCTGGGTGTTCACCCTCGGCGAGGGGCAGGCGGCGGCGCACGGGTCGATGCAGTCACCGCCGAGTCGGATCTACCTCTGCTACCAGGAGGGGGCGGAGACGCCACGGTCGGAGGCGTGCCGGGCGCTCCTGGCGGCCGGTGGCCCGCAGGCCCTCTACGACTGGAACGGCGTCCTGGTGCCCGACGTGGACGGACGGCACCGTGAGGTCATCCCGGACGGCAAGCTGTGCAGCGCGGGCAACGAGGCGTTCCGGGGCCTTGACCTGGATCGGGGCGACTGGCCGACGACCAACCTGCCGTCCGAGGGCAACTACCAGTTCCTCTGGCACGGCACCGCGCCCCACGTGGGCACGTTCGAGTTCTACGTGACGCGCGACGGATACGACCCCGCCGCCCCGTTGACCTGGGGCGACCTGGAGTCGGAGCCGTTCCTGCGGGCGGAGCGTCCACCGCTGGAGGGGAACCTCTTCAAGATCGACGGACAGTTGCCGGGGAAGCAGGGCCGGCACCTGATCTACACGATCTACCAGCGGTCGGACAGCCCGGAGGCCTTCTACGCCTGCTCGGACGTGGTCTTCGGGGGCGGCGGCACGCAGCAGGGGAACTCCGAGGAACAGCCCACCCCTCGGCCGCACAACCTCATCGAGCAGCGCCCCGAGGACCAGCCGCCGGGTCACGAGCACCACGACGGCCACGGTGAACACCACACCCCGGGCGGGCAGGAGAACCACCAGCACGAGAACCACCAGGACACCCCGCCGCCGGGACGTGAGCATCGTGCCGACACCCGGAACCCGGGTGGCCACGACGGCCACGGTGAACACCACACCCCGGGCGGCGACGAGAACCACAACCCGGGCGGAGGCGAGTGGGCGGCCGGCACGTCGTACGCGGCCGGGGCGCAGGTGACGTACCAGGGGACGACGTACGTGGCGGTGCAGGGGCACCAGGCGCAGCCCGGTTGGGAGCCGCCGAACGTACCCGCCCTCTGGCACGCCGCCGTCGAGGCGGGTGGTGACGGGGTGCCGGACTGGCGGGCACAGACCCCGTACTCGACCGGCGCGCACGTCACCTACCAGGGAGTGGTCTACATGTGCCGGCAGGGGCACGTGGCACTGCCCGGCTGGGAGCCGACCCAGACCCCGGCCCTGTGGGAGCGGATGGGCTGACAGGCGACCGGGCGCACCCGCACGTGCGGGTGCGCCCGGGGGGTTCCGCAGGTACGGCGGGGTGTCGACGACTGTTCGTCGGCACCCCGCCGTCGCGTTGGGTCAGCCGGTCGTACAACTGGCGGTGGGTGTGGTGTTGTTGCCGTTCTTGTAGAGGGTGACGCCGAAGTTGTTGCCGTTGCCGTTCGGGCGGGCCGTGAGGGTGCCGCTGGAGCCGCTGACCGACGCGTTCCAGCTGCTCTGCAGGCTCTGGCCGCCGTTGGTACGGATGCTGACGACCCAGTTGTTGGTGCCGCTGACCGAGAAGTTCACGTTGAACCTGTCGCTCCAGTCCTCGGCGCGGCTCACGTTGACGCTGCACCCGCCACCGGGCGGTGGGGTGGTCGGGTTGGTGCTGGTGCCGCCAACCGTGATGTTCGAGCTTCCACTGCTCTGGTAACCCTCGGTCGCCATGATCTGGTAGTAGTGGTTGCCGAGGTTCATCCCGCGGGCGGCCCACGCGTCGAAGTGGGCGCCGGTGGTGATGGTGCCGCCCACCCGCTTCGAGGTCCGGACGCTCCAGTACTGGTAGAACGTCTGGATGCCGTCGATGGAGGGCTGCTGGACCCGCTGGGTGCGGTAGATGTCGTACGTCCCGCCGTCGGTGTTGATCGTGCCCATCGAGTTGGCGCCCGGGGGCCGCCAGGAGCCCCAGCTGTCGACGATGTAGTACTCGACGAGCGGGCTCCTCGTCCACCCGTAGAGGGTCAGGTACGAGTTGCCGTTCGGGCTGAAGGTGCCCGAGTAGGTGACGTTGCGCCGGGTGCCCGGGTTCCAGCCCTTGCCGGCGACGAAGTTGTTGACGTTGCTCCACTGGGTGCTGTACTGACCGCCGCTACCCATGGTCATGGAGACGTTGCCGCTGTCCTTCCAGAACGAGAAGAAGTAGCCGTTGTGGTTGCCTTCGAGGTTCGACGTCACGGTCTGGGCCTGGGCGGGGCCCGCCACGATCGCTGTGGCTGCGGTGGTGGCCAGTACGGCGGCGCAGGCGGCGCCGAGGAGCATTCGGAGGCGGGGGCGTCTGCGGTGGCGTACCTGGACGGGGTTGTCGAGCATGTGCGTGCCTTCTTCCTCGGGACGGGCTGGCGCGGGGTCCGGCAGCGGGTCGTCCGGCACGACGCTGCCGGGGGTGCGGTGGGTGGGATCGACCTCCATGGATGTCAATCGATGGCGTCAGTATTGGCCGACCGATCGCCCTTGTCAACAACTTTCGGAAATATCGGCGAAACACGCTCGGTTCTCGGGGCGGCGTAGGCGAGGCATCATCGCTGGTGAGAATCGTTCATCTCTGGCACCCGGACCGGTGACGGCCCCCAGTAGCCACCCCGGCGGACCCGATTCCGGGGTGCCTGGAACCGAAAGTTTCGGAGGCGGTGCTCGATCCGGTTCGGCAGACCACGACGAAGGGCCGGTACGGAGACATGTCTCCGTACCGGCCCTGTCGGTGTCGGGTCAGCGGGTGGTGGCGTCCTGGACCTCGCCGACCAGCTCCTCGACGATGTCCTCGAGGAAGAGGACCCCGGTGGTGGTGGCGCTCTCGTCGAGGACCCGGGCGATGTGCGAACCGCTCCTGCGCATCGCGGCCAGCGCGTCCTCCAGCTCGCTGTCCCGGCGGACCGAGGCGAGCCGGCGTACCCGCTTGGCCGGTACGGCGAGGGTGTACTCGTCGCCGGTCAGGTCCATCACGTCCTTGACGTGCAGGTACCCGCTGGGCTCACCGTCGTCGGTGAGCAGGTAGCGCGAGTAGCCGTGCGCCGCGACCGCCTGCTGGAGGTCGGCCGGGGTGGCCCCGGACGGCAGGACGATCAGCTTGTCGAGGGGGACCTCGACGTCTCCGACGGTCTTCTCGGTGAACTCCATCGCCGCCGTCAGGGTGCCCGTGTCGTCGATCAACACCCCCTCCCGGGTCGACTGGGCCACGATCGTGGCCACTTCGTCCAGGGTGTACGTGCTGGTGGCCTCGTCCTTCGGCGTCACCTTGAACAGGCGCAGGATCCCGTTGGCGATCCCGTTCAGGCTCCAGATGATCGGCTTGAAGATCCTGGCGACCAGCACCAGCGGCGGGGCGAGGATCAGCGCCGCCCGGTCGGGCACCGAGAACGAGATGTTCTTCGGCACCATCTCACCGAAGACCACGTGCAGGAACGTCACCAGGACGAGCGCCACGACGAACGCCAGGACGGTGACCGACCCGGGCGACAACGGGGTGTGCGCCAGCGGGATCTCCAACAGGTGGTGGATCGCCGGCTCGGAGACGTTCAGGATGAGCAGCGAACAGACAGTGATACCGAGCTGGCTGGTGGCCAGCATCAGGGTGGCGTGCTCCATCGCCCAGAGCGTGGTCTGGGCGGCACGGCTTCCGGCCTGGGCCTTCGGTTCGATCTGGGACCGGCGGGCGGAGATGACAGCGAACTCGGAGCCCACGAAGAACGCGTTGACGACCAGCAGGACGAAGAGCCAGATGATCCCGGGCAGGTACTCGCTCATCGGCTCTTCTCCTCCGTACGGTCACCGGCCGGGCGGTCGGCCCCGGTGGCCACCACCTCGGTCGGGACGAACCGCAGCCGGTCCACCTGTACGCCGTTGAGGTGCTCGACCCGCAGGACCCCGCCCGCGATCTGCACCTCGTCCCCGACCTTCGGGAACCTCTTGAGGCGGTCGGTGACGAAACCCGCGACGGTGTCGTACTCGTCGTCCTCGGGAATCACGATCTTGGCTCGTTCGAGGAGTTCGTCGGGGCGCAGCGAGGCGTCGAAGTAGACCGACTTCCCCCGCCGCAGCAGGACGGTCCGTGCCCGGTCGTGCTCGTCTTCGAGATCGCCGATGATCTCCTCGACGAGGTCCTCCAGCGTGACGATCCCGGCGGTACCGCCGTGCTCGTCGTAGACCACGGCGAACTGCAGGCCCTTGCCGCGCAGGGTGGGCAGCAGCACGTCCAGGTGCATCGACTCGGGGACCCGCGACGGCTCCACGAGCAGGTCGCTGGCGCGTACCTGCGAACGCTCCGGCAGCGGGACGGCGAAGGCGTGCTTCACGTGCAGCACCCCGACGACGTCGTCGGAGTCGCGGCCGATGACCGGGAACCGGGACAGGCCGGTGGACCGGGACCGTTCCACGATCTCGGCAGCGGTCGCCGTCGTCTCCACCGCCGTCATCCGGACCCGGGGCGTCATGACGTCACCCGCGTTGCGCTCCGAGAACCGCAGGGTACGGTCCAGCAGCGTCGCGTGGTCCTGGTCGAGTACGCCGGCCCGCGCCGAGTGTCGCAGCAACGAGCTGAGTTCCTCGGCGCTGCGTGCCCCGGACAACTCCTCCTTCGGTTCGATCCCGAAGGCCCTGATGACAGCGTTGGCGGTGTTGTTGAACCCCACGATCACCGGCTTGAGGAGCGTGGTGAAGAGGGCCTGGAACGGCACCACCAACTTCGCCGTCTGCAACGGCACCGCGAGGGCGAAGTTCTTCGGGACCAGCTCCCCGATCACCATCGAGAAGAGCGTGGCCAGCAGGATGCCGACGATCGTTCCGACGGCGGGAACAGCCCGCTCGGGTACGCCGACGGCACCCAGCGGGTCGGCCAGCAGCGAACTCACCGCCGGCTCGAAGGTGTAACCGGTGAGCAGGGTGGTCAGCGAGATCCCGAGCTGGGCGCTGGACAGGTGGGTGGAGGTGATCTTCAGCGCGGCGATCGTCGGACCGAGGCGCTTCTCCCCGCGTGACTGGCGTGCCTCAAGTTCGCCGCGATCCAGATTGACCAGCGCGAACTCGGATGCCACGAACATGCCGGTGCCGACGGTGAGCACCAGGCCGATCCCGAGAAGGATCAGTTCATACATCGGTCAGCCCCTGCCGCGTGGTGATCGCCGGTTCGGCGGTCAGGACGAGCAGAGGCCACGGACTATGATGAGGTAAATCTTCCATAATCCTGCGGATACTAGCCGCACCCGCTGTGGGCACGCGGGAGACCCACCCGGTCAGGTGATCAGGTGCCGTTCCCAGGCCCAGGCGGCGACCTCCACCCGGTTCCGGACGTCGAGTTTGGCCTGGATGCTGCCGAGGTGGGTCTTGACGGTCCCGACCGAGATGTAGAGCCGTCCGGCGATCTCGGCGTTCGTGGCACCCCTGGCCACCAGCTTGACCACGTCCAGCTCACGCGGGGAGAGGACGTTCTGCGGTGCGCCGGAGGGCGTCGGCGGCGGATTCAGGTGTTGCAGCAGCCGTACCGTGATCGAGGGGCTGATCAGGGCGTCCCCAGACGCGGCGGCGCGGACCGCCTCCACCAGCAGGGCCGGGCCGGAGTCCTTGAGCAGGAAACCGCAGGCCCCGTTGCGCAGCGCGGTGTGCACGTACTCGTCCAGGTCGAAGGTGGTGACCACGACCACCCGGACCGGGTGGGGGGCGGCGGGGTCGGCGAGCAGTTTCAACGCCGCCAGGCCGTCCATCCTCGGCATCCGGATGTCGAGGAGGGCCACGTCCGGGCGGGTCCGGCGGGCGATCTCCACCGCCTCGACGCCGTCACCGGCCTCCCCGACCAACTCCATGTCCGGCTGAGCGCCGATGATCATGCCGAAGCCGGTCCGTACCATCGCCTGGTCGTCGGCGACCATCACCCTGATCACCGGGGCACCGTACCCCTGGTCAGGGGCAACTCCGCGTCGACGGTCCACCCGCCGTCGACACCCGGGCCGAACCGGAGCCGACCGCCGGTGGCCGCCACCCGCTCGGTGAGGCCGACCAGCCCGAACCCCTGCCGGGAGCCACGGCGGGTCGCCGCCCGGGTGGTCGGGGCGTCGTCGGAGACCCGGACCAACAGCCGATCCGGCGTACGGCTCACCCACACGTCCACCCGTCGGGCACCCCTGGCGTGCCGGCGGACGTTCGTCAGCGCCTCCATCACCACCCGGTACGCCGAGGAGGTCACCTCCACCGGCAGGTCGTCGAGGGTCCCCTCGGTGTGCAGGTGGGCCGGTACGCCGTCGGCGGCGCTGAACCGGCCGACCAGGTCAGGGAGGTCCGCGACGTCGACGAGGGGGGCCAGCGGGGCGTCGGGTGCCGCGTCGTCCCGCAGGACACCCACCATCCGGCGCATCGCGGTCATGGTCTCCGCCCCGGCGTGCTCGATCCGCTCCAACGCCTCGACCGCCCGCCCCGGGTCCCGGGCGGCGACGTACCTGGCGCCCTGGGCCTGCACCACGATCCCGGTCACGTGGTGGGCGATGAAGTCGTGCAGGTCGCGGGCGAACTCCGCGCGCTGCTCGGCGCGGACGGCGGCGAGTTGCCGGTCCCGGACGGCGGCGGTCAGCCGCAGGTACATGCCGCCCGCCGCCACCCCGGCGGCGACCAGCGCGTAGACCATGCCGAAGAAGAGGTAGACGAACTCCGTCCCGGACCGCAGGGGCATGACGGCGAGCGCGAACCCGGTGCAGCCGAGGGCGACCATGGCGGGCACCGGCCTGGCGATCCTGGCCAGGGCGAAGACGACGCCGAGCAACGCCAGTGACTCGGGCAGCCCCCAGAAGGTGGGGGCGAGACCGACGTACCTGATGTCCCGGTAGTCCCCTGCGCCGAGGCCGAGCAGGACGACCGGGCCGATGCTCAGACCCGCCGACCCGAGCGCCACCAGTGTCGCCGCGACCGCCGACCGGGTGGGGCCGAGCCGGTGGGCGGCGAGCCAGACCCCGGCGGCGGCGACGGTCAGGAACCCCCGGGCCACCATGACCAACGCGGTGTACGGCCCGGCACCCGGGTTCCCGAAGGTCGTCTCGAAGAGCCAGAGGACCCCCATGCCGGTCAGGGCGAAGACCGTCCCGGCCCGCCCCAGCCAACGCTGAATGGTCTCTGTCATCGCACACCCACGGTAGCCAGCCCGGACGGCCCGCCGGATCGGCCGAAAGTCAGAGCCGTCCGCCCCCGGACCTGCCCCCGGACGGATGTGCCGGTGGTCGGTGTCCGGCCAGGATCGGACCCGTTCACCCCACACGTGGAGGCAAGATGAGGATGCGACACCCCGACCCGGCCGGTCCGCCGCCACCGACGACGGCGGTCGCGGCCGTCGACCTGGTCAAGGTGTACGGCAGGGGCGAGACCTCGGTACGCGCCCTCGACGGCGTCACCGTCGGGTTCGGTCGGGCCGCCTTCACCGCGATCATGGGGCCGTCAGGCTCCGGCAAGTCGACGCTGATGCACTGCCTGGCCGGGCTGGACACCGCCACCTCGGGGCAGGTGCTCCTCGGCGGGACCGACCTGACCCGGCAGTCCGACCGGGTCCTCACCCGGGTCCGGCGGGAACGGATCGGGTTCGTGTTCCAGTCGTTCAACCTGTTGCCGCAGCTCACCGCCGAGCAGAACATCAGGCTCCCGCTGGATCTCGCCGGGCGTGACGCCGACCCCGCCCTGTACGACCACGTGGTGGCAGTCCTCGGGATCGGTGACCGGCTCCGGCACCGGCCCAGTGAACTCTCCGGCGGTCAGCAGCAGCGGATCGCCCTGGCCCGAGCCCTGGTCACCGCCCCGGAGGTGGTCTTCGCCGACGAGCCGACCGGGAACCTGGACTCCACCTCCGGCGCTGAGGTGCTGTCGTTCCTGCGTACCTGCGTGCGGGAACTCGGGCAGACGGTGGTGATGGTGACCCACGACCCGGTGGCCGCCGCGTACGCCGACCGGGTCGTCCTGCTCGCCGACGGGCGGATCGCCGGTGACCTCGACCGGCCCGACCGGGCGACGATCGCCGGGGCGTTGCAGGGCCTGGCGGTGCCCCGGTGAGCCGACGGACGACGGTGCTGCGCTCCCAGCTGGTCGACGGCCTCCGGCGACCCCGGCGGGTGCTGCTGATGGGGCTCGCGATGATCGTCGCGGCCTTCGTCACCTTCGGCACCGTCCTGGCAGCCCGGAGCACCGAGCGGACGGTGGTGGCCGACTTCGCCGGTACGCCGGCCGCCGTCGACTACGTGCTCGGGGCGAGCGGCGGGGCCGACCCGAGGGTGCTGGCCGCCGTCCGTGAGCTGCCGGAGGTGGCCGAGGCGGTGGCCCGGACCTCCGTCGGCACCCAGCTGGTGGGGGAGCCCCGACCGATCACGATCGCCGCCGACCCGGGCACCGGTCCGCTGGCCACGGTCCGGGTGGTGGCGGGTCGGTACCCGAGCGCCGACGACGAGATCGCGGTGACCCGGCTCGCCGTCGAACGGCTGCGACTCGACGTCGGCGACACCACCCGGATCGAACCCCCGGTCGTCGGCGGGTCCGACGACGCGCCGGACCCGATCACCCTGAGGGTGGTCGGGGTGGTCGACGCCCCCGGCGACGGCGGCGACACCGCGTACACCACGGACGCGGCGGCCGTACGCCTCTCCGACGGCTGGATCGCCCAGATCGAGGTACGGCTGGCTCCCCGGGCCGACCCGGCCGCCGCCCTGGCCGCCCTGGAAGGGGTCACCGGGGGCACCGGCACCGACGGGCAGGGCCCGACGATCGTCTCCGGGGAGGAGACCCGACAGGCCGAACTCGACGCCGTCAGCGACAGCATCGACAGGCTCTTCGCCCTGGTCGGTATGTTCGTCGCCGTCACCGTCGTGGCCGCCGCCCTGGTGGCGACCTCCACCTTCCGGATCGTCTTCGCCCAGCGGATGCGCCAACTCGCCCTCCTGCGTGCGGTGGGGGCCGACCGGGGCAAGCTGCTGCGGGCGCTGGTCGCCGAGGGAGCGCTCACCGGTCTGGTCGCCGGTACGGTCGGCGTGACGGTCGCGTACCTGCTGGGCCTGCTCCTGCCCTGGGTCGCGGGCCTGTTCGGCGTCGAGGTGGTGGCCCCCGGCCACCCGTTCGGGGCGGCGGTGGCGGTGGTGCTCGGCACCGTCCTGGTCGCGGTGACGGCGGTCCTCGCCCCGGCGGCGACCGCCGCCCGGGTGGCACCGCTGGAGGCGTTGCGGACCGCCGCCACCGCCCCCGGGAGCAGCGGGGTGGGACCGTTGCGCGCCGTCCTGGGGGTGCTGGGCGCGGTCGGCGCGCTGGCCGTCGCCGCCCTGGTGGTGACCCGACTGCCCGGCACCGAACCGCAGGCGTACGACGCGACGGCCCCGCTGATGCTCGTCGTCCTCTCCGGCACCCTCGGGTACGCGGCGCTGGTGGCGCTCGGTCCGCTGGTGGTACGGCCGGTGTTGGCGGCCCTCGGGTGGCCGCTGCGTCGACTCGGCCCCCTGGGTCGGCTCGCCGTCGGCGGGGTCGGCGGGGCACCACGGAGGGCGGCTGCGGTCAGCGTGGTGGTCGCCCTCGGGGTCACCCTGGTCACCGGTGTGCTGATCGGCAGAGCCTCGTTGGAGCAGGTAATCGACAGGGAGTTGGCCGGTCGGGCCCCCGCCGACCTGGAACTGCACGCGAGCGTGGACAGCGGGGTGCCGCTGCCGTCCGGGGTGCTGGACCGGGTCCGGGCGGCCGACGAACTGACCCGGGTGGTGCCCTTCCGGGCCACCAGCGACGTACGGGTCGACGAGGTCGAGTTCGACGGGCTGGACACCGTCGACGTGGACCTGCGTGCCCTGACCACCTGGGCGGACTTCGGTGCCGCAGCCGGTGACCTGGAGGAGGCCGGGCCGGGCCGGGTGGTGCTGTTGAGCGCTGTCGCCCGCGCGGCGCAGGTCACCCCCGGGGACACCGTCACCCTCACCCGGGGCGACAGTTCGGTGGAGCTCACTGTGGTCGCCACCCTCGACAACACCCCGGTGAGCGCCGGGTCGATCATCCACCCGCAGGACCTGGACCGGCTCGGCCTACCGGCGGCACCGACGGCCCTCCTCGCCGACGTGGCGGGCGACCGGGACCGGGACCGGACGGCGGCGGTGGACGCCCTGCGGGCCGCCGGAGGTCCCGACGCGTACCTGACGGTGCTCGCCGACGGCCGGGACGACCTGGCGGGGAGCCTGGACCGGGTGGTCGGGGTGATGCTCTCCCTGATCGGCCTGACAGTGCTGGTGGCGGTGGTCGGCGTCGGGACGACCACCTCGCTGTCGGTGGTGGAGCGGATCCGGGAGTCAGGTCTGCTCCGGGCGGTCGGGATGTCCCGGGGGCGGCTGCGGCTGATGATGACCGTCGAGGCGGGGCTCTACGGGCTCATCGGCGCCACCCTCGGCCTGCTCCTGGCCCTGCCGTACGCGGCCCTGGCGGTCCGGGCGCTCGGCGCGAACGCGCCGGTGACCTTCCCGGTGGGGCAACTGTTCCTGGTGGTGGTGGTCCTGGCGACGGCGACCGCGGTGGCGGGGTTGCTCCCGGCCCGCCGGGCGGCCCGGGTCAGCCCGGTGACGGCCCTGGCCGCCGATGGGTGACCCGGACGGTGGGGCGGGGGGGGGCGGGCCCACGCCGGCCGCCGCCCCCCCCCCCCCCCCCCCCCCCCCCCCCGCGGGGGGCGCGGACGCCGCGCACCCCGCCCCCGGCCCCCCCCCC
>NZ_JBEPEQ010000090.1:0-25210 GCF_040300925.1 Micromonospora sp. NPDC000207 | reverse complement strand
GCACCGGGCCACCGCCGGGGCCAGGTCGCGCAGGTCGGCCAGGCTCAGCGTCGCCACCACGTGCCCGTCGGCGGGACGCAGGCCGACCTCGGCCGGTCCGTGCGGCAGTGACAACCCCCTGTGGTACGCCCCGTCGACGACCCGTTCCACCCCGGGCAGCGCCCGCCGGGCGAGGAAGTCAAGCAGGGCGACGGTGTGCAACGGCTGCCGGTACGCCAACCGCAGCGAGATGGTCTGCGCCCCGTCGGTGCCCACCTCCCCACCCGTCGCCGTGGCCCGACGGTCGGCGCGCAACTGTGACGGGGTGAGCCCGTACACCTCGCGGACCGTGTCGTTGAACTGCCGTACGCTGCCGAACCCGGCGGCGAACGCGACCTCCGCCAGGTGCAGGCCGGTCGTGGTGATCAGGATCCGGGCGGTCTGCGCCCGCTGTGCCCGGGCCAGGGCGATCGGCCCGGCCCCCACCTGCGCCCGCAGCATCCGGTGCAGGTGCCGTTCGGTGTACCCGAGTCGGGCGGCCAGCCCGGACACCCCGGCCCGGTCCACCACCCCGTCGGCGATCAGCCGCATCGCCCGCCCCACCACGTCGGCCCGCAGGTCCCACTCCGGGGAGCCGGGGGTGGCGTCCGGGCGGCACCGTCGGCAGGCCCGGAGCCCGGCCTGCTGGGCGGCGGCGGTCGAGGTGAAGAACCGGACGTTGCGCCGTTTCGGGGTGATCGCCGGGCAGGACGGTCGACAGTAGATCCCGGTCGAGGTGACGCCGGTGTAGAACCAGCCGTCGAACCGCTGGTCGCGGCTGTCCACGGCCCGGTAACACCGCTCGAAGTCCAACTCCACCCTCCGATCCTGCCCCGCCGCACCACCTGACCGCTCGCGGCTTTCGGACCTGGCCCGCCCGGACCCCGATCGTCGCCCTCACCTCGGGAAACGGAAACCGGGCCAGGAAAGCGTCGGTAGGGGACGGTACGGTCGGCCCCCAACTCAAGAAGGGGTGCGGTGATGGCGAGCGTGGCCGGGCGGGGTGTCCGCTGATGCGGTCGGAACGGGCTCTGATCGACGCAGCAGTGGTCCAGGGTTTCTACGACCGGATGCGGGCGGTGGCCCCGGCGGCGTACGGAGCGATCGAGCGGGACCGCACCGACGGGCGGGGAGCCGGTCGGGTGGTGGGGGAGCCGGACCCGCAGTTCGCCGGGACCGCCTGTGGTCGGCTCGCCGACTCCCTGGACGCCGCCGGACTGCGGGCGCTCGGCATGTGGGTGCACCACTGGTGCATGCGGTTCTACGACGACGACACCCGGGCGGGGCGGCGTCTGCTGCGCGAGGTCGCCGTCCGCCGTGACCTCGGGTGGACGGCCGACGAGGTGCGCTGGATGCTCGGCGAGTCGACGGCGGCCGGGGCGGACGCGCCGGACCGGTTCACCCTCCCGGCTGCGGCGGCCACCGAGTTGCCGCCCGCCGTCCGGCGGGAGCTGTCGACCACTGACGGCCCCTGGTCGCTGACGGGTTGACGGGTGTCAGGTCGGGTCCGGGCGGGAAGCTGGGCGATCGCCAGGGCACCGACCGCGACGGCGAATCCGGCGAGCTGCACCGGCCCCAGGGACTGCCCGAGGACGAGCCAGCCCAGGGCGGCTGCGGTGAGGGGGCTCACCACCGCCAGGAGGGCGACCTGGGTCACCGGCAGCCGGGTGACACCCCGGAACCAGAGCGCGTACGCCCCGGCGGTGCCGAGGAGCCCGAGCCAGGCGTACCCGATGAGGTTCGTGTGGTCCGGGACCGGGGGGACCCCCTCGGCCAGGGCCGCCACCGGGACGATCAGCAGCCCGCCCGCGACGAGTTGCCAGCTCGTCACGGTGCCCACCCCGACCCCGGGTGGGGTGCCCCAACGCCGGGTGAGGATCAGCCCGGTCGCCATCGCGACGGTGGCGACCAGGCCGGCGGCGACCCCGACGAGGTCCACTGCGGCGTCCGGTCGCAGCACCACCAGGGCGATGCCGGCCGGCGCGACCACTGCGGCGACGAGCACGGGTGGCCGGGGGCGCAGGCCGAGGACGAGTAGGGACAGCCCGGCGACGAGCAGGGGTTGGATCGCGCCGAGCACTGCGGCGGTGCCTCCCGGCAGCCGGTACGCGGCCACGAAGAGCAGCGGGAAGAGGGCGCCGACGTTGAGCAGCCCGAGGAGGGCGGAGCGCCACCACCAGTGGCCGGACGGTCGACGGCCCCGGGTGAGGGCGACCATGAGCAGACCGGCGGGCAGGGCGCGGTAGACCCCGGACCACAGCGGCCGGTCCGGCGGCAGGAACTCCGTGGTGACCAGGTACGTGGTGCCCCAGAGGGTCGGGGCGACCGCGGTGAGCAGCAGGTCGCCGGTTCGTCGACGCATCGGGACACCAATCACTCGTCACTAAGTAGCTTAGAGCTAAGCTAATCACTGGTGAGCTGAACCCGCCAGTGCGAGGTACGGCACAATGCCGAAGGTGACCCAGCGGGACGACGTGGACGCCATCGTCGAGCAGTGGCGTCGGGAACGCACCGACATGCACCCCGAGCCGATGGCCGTCTTCGGACGGATCTACCGGCTGGCCCGGCTCGTCGGGGACCGGCAGGAGAAGGTGTACGCCGCCTGGGGCCTCAGCCGGGGCGAGTTCGACGTGCTGGCCACCCTGCGCCGCAGCGGCCGGCCGTACACCCTCGCCCCGAAGGCGCTGGCCGCCAGCCTGATGCTCACCTCCGGCGGGATGACCGGCCGGCTGGACCGGCTGGAACGGGCCGGGCTGGTCCGGCGTACCCCCGACCCCGCCGACCGGCGCGGCCTCCAGGTGACCCTCACCGACGCCGGGCGACGGGCGGCCGAGGAGGCCGTCGACGCCGGTCTGGCCGTCCAGCGAGACCTGCTGGCCGCCCTCCCCGCTGCGGACCGCGACCGCCTGGCCGACCTGCTGCGCGACCTCCTCGCCGCCGCCGAGGCCGGGGACTGACGGCCGTCACCCCGGTGACCGGCTGGCGGGCCGGGCGGGCGGCGACGCGTAGACTGACCCGTCGTGAGTCTCACCATCGGCATCGTCGGCCTGCCCAACGTCGGCAAGAGCACCCTGTTCAACGCGTTGACCAAGAACGACGTGCTCGCGGCGAACTATCCGTTCGCCACGATCGAGCCCAACGTCGGCGTGGTCGGGCTGCCGGACGACCGGCTGGCCAGGCTGGCCGAGATCTTCTCCTCGCAGAAGGTGCTCCCGGCGCCGGTGTCGTTCGTCGACATCGCCGGCCTGGTCCGGGGCGCGTCCAAGGGGCAGGGCCGGGGCAACGCCTTCCTGGCCAACATCCGCGACGCCTCGGCGATCTGCCAGGTGGTCCGCGCCTTCTCCGACCCGAACGTGGTCCACGTCGACGGCAAGGTCTCCCCGTCCGACGACATCGAGACGATCAACACCGAGCTGATCCTGGCCGACCTCCAGACCCTGGAGAAGGCGTTGCCCCGGTTGGAGAAGGAGGCCAAGCTCCGCAAGGACCGGGCCGCCGCCGTCACCGCGGCGAAGGCGGCGGTCGAGGTCCTCGACGGCGGCACCACCCTGTACGCGGGGGCCGCCGCCGCCAAGGTCGAGCTGGAGCACCTGCGGGAACTGCACCTGCTGACCACCAAGCCGTTCCTCTACGTCTTCAACGTCGACGAGGAGGAGCTGGGCAACGCCGAGTTCCTCGACGAGCTGCGCGCCCTGGTCGCCCCGGCCGAGGCGGTCTTCATGGACGCCAAGATCGAGTCTGAGCTGGTGGACCTCCCCGAGGAGGAGGCCCGCGAGCTGCTGGAGTCGATCGGCCAGTCCGAGCCCGGCCTCGACCAGCTCGTCCGGGTCGGTTTCCGGACCCTCGGGCTCCAGACGTACCTGACCGCCGGGCCGAAGGAGGCGCGGGCCTGGACCGTCCCGGTCGGGGCGACCGCCCCCGAGGCCGCCGGCGTCATCCACTCCGACTTCCAGCGCGGGTTCATCAAGGCCGAGGTGGTCTCCTACGACGACCTGGTCTCGGCCGGTTCGATGGCGGCGGCCAAGGCCGCCGGCAAGGTCCGCATCGAAGGCAAGGAGTACGTCATGCAGGACGGCGACGTAGTCGAGTTCCGCTTCAACGTCTAGCCCTCTCCAGCTCGACGCCCCTGTGGTCCTGCGATTCGTGCCACTCGGATTCTTGTGAACCGTGGCTTGGCTCGGTCCGTAGGTGGGGGGTGCCCAATCTGCCCGGACCGGGTGCCACGAGCAGGATGAGGATGATCGAATGGACCGTAGCGACCAGACCTTTCACGAGGAGTTCGGTGACTTCCGCGATATCCGGGTGTGGCGTCAGAGCCTGAGTGAACTTACCCAATGGGAAGGTGAGCTGAACGAACGGCGCGAGATGCACAAAGCGGCGGGGACCGACTGGCGTGACGAGCCGGAACTGTGGGAGCTCAGCGACAGGGTGCAGAGGCTGAAGAACGCGGTGGAGTCGGCCGCGCCATCCGTCGCCGCCCAGCACGCCGCCCAGGAGAGGGCGCAAGCGGCGCAGGCTTCCGCGTCTGCGGCCCTCGATCCGGCCGTCCCGCTCCGGTCGGTCGGTAGAGGCGGCCCCGGCTCGGCCGGAGGGTCAGGCGGAATCCGCACGGCCGACGACCCGTGCCACCAGCCGACCTTCAAGAACCTCAACAACCCCGAGAACTGGGCGAAATTCCTCGCCCACATCGCCGAGCAGGATCGCGAGTTCAACCGATCGCGTCACATGTTCGAGACCAACGGAGCGGACTGGCGGAACGACCCGATGCTGAGCCTGTTGGGGCGACAGATCGACGCCATGAAGGACCAGCGAAGCAGAGTCGAGCAGCTCCGGCAGACCGGCCAGGCGGCTGGTTTGCGGTTCTCCGAGATGGCCGCCCAGTCCGCCCGGGTGACAGCAGGGCAGGCCGGAGTCGACCAGGTCGCTGCCGCTGGGCTCCGTCACTCAGGCCCGAGTGGGGCACCTCGGGCCGGAGGCCGCAGCCACCGGCTTCCGCCGGCTCACGGGGGCGCGGGCTCTGCCCCCCAGCAGGGAGGCTCAGGCCGGACCCTGTAGGTCGTCGGCACTGGAACGGCAGGCGGAGCGGTCCCGGTCGCTCGAACCGCTCAAGGACGGGGCAGCGGGCCCGGCGGGCAACCACCACAATCGACATGTGTCATCCTCCGCGTCGAAGGGCCCGTGGCGGACGAATCCCGGGCTCGCCCTGCTGCACCTGGTCGGGTGGTATGCCGCCGTCGTCGGCGTCTACCTGGCGGTCGCGTATTCGGCCTCCGACACACCCCCGCCCGACTGCGAGGCCGGCTTCTGCCTCTCCGACCGGGAGCAGATGTTCTACCTCGCGCTGTTCGGCTACCCGGTTCTCGGCGTCACCTTCCTGGTGAGTCTCGTGATCCTGGGCGTACGCAGTTCCCGTGACCCCACGCGTCCCGCCTCGTCGGTGGGGTTCGTGGCCGCCGTACCGGGCTTCGTCGTGCTCGCCGTTCTGCTCTGCCTCGGGGTCACGCAGTTGGGGTAGCCCCGGGGCCAGGTGTGCGTGGCACCCCGGGGCAGGGTGGCCGGCGTGGCGTCACCGTTGCGTCAAAATCGTGCTCGCCGTGCAGGGTACGAAATCGGTGGTTGCGCGGAAAAATCGGGTGCACGCTTGACTGGAGCCGCCCCCGAAAACCCGCGATCGACAATTGAGTGAATGGGGCCGCTCAGCTTCTTCGCCCACTGAGAATGGGAGCGCCTCATGTTCAGTGACTTCTTGGGAATGCTGGCCCTGAACGTCTCGGCGGCCACCGCGAGCAACGCCTGTTTCACCTGGACCCGGACCCTGTCCCCGGGGGCCACCGGAAACGACGTCACCCAGTTGCAGATCCGGGTCTCCGGGTGGGTGGACACCGGGGAGACCCTGGACGTGGACGGGATCTACGGCCCGGCCACGGCGGCGGCGGTCCGCCGGTTCAAGGCGGGGTACGGACTTCAGAACACCACCGGGACCGCCGGCCCCGAGACGTTCGACCTCATCTACTCCCTCCAGGACGACGACTGCACCCCGGAACACTTCTCGTACGCGGAGTTCACAGGTGGATGCGGCCAGTCGGGGTTCTCGGGAGGGGCGGTTCCGGCGGCGACCGTACGCCAGAACCTGTTGTTGGTGATGTGGCAGTTGGAGGCGTTGCGGCACAAGCTCGGCGACCGCCCGATCGTCGTCACGTCGGGCTTCCGGAGCGTGTCCTGTAACCGGCAGGTCGGGGGTGCCCCGGACAGCCTGCACATCTACGGCAAGGCTGCCGACCTGGGCCTGTCCAGTCGACCGACCCAGTGCCAGCTGTGGCGTACCGCCCGGACCTGCGGTTTCAAGGAACTGCTCGGCCCCGGATATCCCGGTCACGACGACCACGTCCACGTCGGCAACCGGGAGACCCAGTTCTGGCGCGCCCCGAGCTGCTGACAACCTCCCGGTTCCGGGAGGGTTGCCGTCCGGTCAGCCGGCCCAGCCCGCCGACGACACCAACGGCGACCCTCCCCGGGCTACCGTCGTCTCCCCGCAGCGGCCGGGGTCACGGCTTCCGCCGCCCGCCCGAAGCCCGGGACTGCCCGCCCGACGCGGGCCGCTGATGGGAGGAGCCAGTACCGGGAAGCGAGGGTGCCCAGCTACTCAGGCTGGCCATCGATGCCAGGAACCCACGACTCGTTTCGGGCGATTCGATCCTCTCGACCGACTTGTGCAACGTCCTGCCGAGCTTGTCGAGTGAGGTGTTGTACCGGTCCACGGTCGCTTTGAGCTGCTGTTGGCCGACATTGTCCTCGACCTGCGCCCGATACTCCTGGGAATACCTCTCGGCTACTTGGAGCGCCGTCTGGACGCCCGACTGGGCGAGTACCTTCTGTCGCTCGTCCGAGGACAGTCCCCTGTATTGCCCATGTTCCGGGGTGCCGGTGAGATGTGCTCTCAGTTCGTCGTCCCCGAGGGGTTGGTTCTTCGGCATCCTGCTCTCCTCCGATGGTGTCTGCCTGTGGTTGCAGGGGCCGGTTGGCCGGCCGACCCCTCCCCCGTACGACGTGGCAGACCCGGATCCGGTTCGATCCAGGATGTGAGTCAGTCCGTCGACGGCAGACCTCGGCCCGTGAACCGACGTCGACAGTCCTACGTAGAGGGTGGGACAGGTCGACCGGAGGATGACGGAGGACAGACGGTGCCGGATTCGTACGGACAACCCACGTCGGGTGACAGGGACGAGTGGAACCTGCAGGGGGACCTCGGCAGGCTGTGGAGTTCCCTGACGCCCGAGAACCGGCGCGTGTTCGAGAGGCTTCCCCTCGACGCCCTGCAGGGGGCGGCCACGGCGCTGCAGATCTCGAACGCCCTGAACGTCATCAGTCGGGAGGAGGTCAACCTTTCGGTCGTCCTCGCGCGGATGAACGCAGGTGATTCCCGCCGTTTGCTCGGCCACCAAGCGGTCGGCGCGCAACAGAAACGACTCATCGGGACCGAGCGGACGCGCCTCAATCAGGCGGTGCTCGATCACCTTAGTCTCGGCCGCCACCTCCCAGCGCAGGATCCCTCTCCGCAGAATCAGTTCGCCCTGATGGTCGGCCACCTCACGCCGGACAATCAGAGGGCGATGTCGATCTTGACGAACCGGGAACAGGCGAAACTCATCGAGAACAATTCGATCGACCTGAGTCTGAACGGCCTCCGGAACTGCTGGGCGGCGGGGAGCGGCAGCCAATACCAGCAGGCGCGAGACGCACTGAATGCACAGGTCGGCGAGATGATCGGCCTGCGGGATGAAGCGCCCCGGGGAGCGGAGAGCACGAATGCGGTGTCGGCGACGGCGAGTGCCGTCCCGTACGCGACAATGAGCCTGGGCGCGGGCGACGGTCCGCCTCGACGGTCGCAACTCGGTCCGCCGCCGGGCTTCGAAGGTACTCCCGCCCCACGTCAGGCTTTCGGCCAGTCGGTCCAACGGGGCCAGGGGACCCAGGGGAGCGCGGGCCGGAGCATGCGGTGACCGACACCCGGACCAGGTGAGGTGCCCTGTGAATGAGGTCTGCGATGGCGAGACGTCGGGTCTGTCGGACGTCCACCCTTCGTCGTCACGCACGGGGTCAGGGCCGGTGGCCCTGGGGTTGCTGCGGATACGCGGGATGCCCTGCGGCTGGGAACGGGCTGCCGGAGGGGTTCGTCGGATTCACCGGGAAGGCGGCCGGGGCCCATGGTCCCTGGAACGCCGCGACCTGAGCGGTCACCGCCGGATCGAGGTCCCCGCCGGTCCAGGCCGTCGCCTGCCCCGGGTTCTGCTGTCCCGGATGCCTAGAATGTTTCCGGGTTGGGTTTTCTGTTCTGGGAAGGTACTTTCCCGGGAACAGCCGCTGTAGTTCCTCAACGAACGCGGGGCATTCCTTGACGGCAATCGGTGGCGGTCCATTTGTTCTCCAGTTCGACAGGCGTGACGCCCACCGATCATGCGTAGCCGAGTCCGCATACTTCAACCGCCCCCGTTTGTCGATCTTGAGCTTTCCGTCACTCAGCGCCTTGTTGAATTCGGCAAGCAGTCCCTTGTATTCGTTCCCGGTGTTCTTGCGATCAGACCTCTCGGCGGAGGGTTTATACCTGCCCGGCTCCAACTCATCGAGTGCCGTGAGGAAATCGGGGCAGTTTCGCGTGACGTATTCTGGTACTCCTAGTTTCCGCCAACTGCTGAGGCGTTTTCTCCACTCGCTCGTGGCGTCGCCGGCGTACCCGACCCTGTTCTTGGATTTGTCGAACGTGATCCGGTTCTCTCGGCGGGCCTTCGTGAACTCGGCGAAAAGTGCCTCGGCTGTGGACTGCGCGTCGCGTGCTGGTGATTCGTGGTTCGGCCCTGCCGGAAGATCCGCATAAGCGGATGCATAGAGTGGACCCGGCATCGGGTTCGGATCCGGTTGGCTGGGCGGGAGGGGCCAGTACGGGTTCGTCCCATAGGTGGACACGGCCACGTCGAACGGCACTTGTTGCTGCCCCGGGAGCAGCTGGAGGTCGTACGTCATCTCGTCGTCGGGAATGAACTCGTCGGTCCAGTCGGGTTGCGGCCAGGGGTGAGTCATGTCGTCCTCGTCAGGGGTGGAGGTTGCCCCGATACGACGGGGGCCAGAGCTGTCCGGTTCAACCCGGTCTCGGCGGCCGGCGGTGGGTCAGCTGGAGCGCAGGGCTTCGTCGACGGCGGTTTCGCGGGGGCCGAGGCGGGTGGGGTTGCGGCCGGAGAGGACGTCGAAGGTGGCCTTGACGCCGGCGCCGTACTCGCGGCTGGAACTGATCCGCCAGGTGCGCTCGTACACCCGGGCGCTCTCGTCTCCGACCCCGGCCGTGTCGATGCCGAGGCGACGGCAGACGGCCACGGCCCGCGGCAGGTGGAACGACTGGGTGACCACTGTGGCCCGATCCACCCCGAAGACCCGCTTCGCTCGGGCGCAGGAGTCGTACGTGTCGTACCCGGCGTGGTCCAGTACCACTCTCTCGGCGGGTACGCCCTGCTCGACCAGCCATCGGCGCATCGCCTCCGGCTCGTTGTAGTCGGGGTTCATGTTGTCACCGGAGACCAGGATCGCTCGGACCTTGCCGGTGTCGAGCAGCCGCTGGGCAACGGCCAGCCGACCGGTGAGAAACGGTGACGGGGTCCCGTCCGGATTCACCCTCGTGCCGAGCACCAGGGCGACCGGGGCCTCGGGCACACCCGCCTCGGTGTAGAGGTGCCCGTCGGCCCCGTGGCGGATCCAGGCGGCGCTGGCGACCGCGGCACCGACCAGGAGCGCGGCCACCACCGCGCAGGCGAGTCCGGCCCGGAGGAGACGACGCCGTACGGGATGCCCGGCGGACCGCCAGAACGCCAGTACACCCGACCACACCCTGGAGATCCACTCGCGCATCCGTCGAGTATCCCAACCGTTGCCCACCCGAGGCCCGCTCCCGTTCTCGTCCACCCGGACCTTCTGCCCCCGGCTTGGCCCGCTCTCGCTCACGTACCCGCGCACCGCGCCGGGTCGGGCGGTGAGAAGGGGCCCTTCCATACGGCAGGCGTCGACAGGGGGCCCTTCCTGGCGGCTCAGGAGATGTAGTGCAGGATCACGTTGTGCACGTGGTGGCTCTTCTGGTCGCCCCGGAACTCGACCTCGTAGGTGTGCGTACCGACGTGGATGGCGATCGAGCCGCTGGAGAAGAAGCTCCCGCCCCAGGACTTGTTGCTGACCACGCTCACGCTGGTGATCTTCGAGTACGGGATGCTGGTGATGGCGTACCGCTTGCCGATGAAGGAGCGGTCCTGGATGATCACGCGCCGGTCGGTCAGGCCGATGAAGCCGGTACCGGTGCCCACTGCGTCGTACACGGCGATGATCTGTTCACCGTCGAGCAGGCCGCTCTGGATCTGCTGGTACTGCTCTTTGCGGTCGTACGTCGCGTTTGCCATGTCCTCGACGGTACGACGCCGTCGCCACCGGGGCGACGGGCAGCGAAGCCGACCGAGCGGTGGGGCAGCGGGCAGCGGAGCGTGACGGTGCAGTGGGGCAGCGGAGCGTGACGGGAGGGTCTAACCTGGCGACGGAGTCGGTTCGGTCAGGGGTTGGTGACGGCGCGGTACGCGTCCTCGATCCGGGCGGCCAACAGGACTTCGCCCTCGGACAACGGCTGGTCGTCGGGGTGCCCGAGCAGGATCTGGGTCTCGTCGGCCCGGCGGCTGATCTCGGGTCGCAGGTGCAACGCGTCGGCGACGACCTTGACCCGCTCGGTCAACGCCGCGTGCTGCGCGTCGTCGATGACGAGGGTGCGTCGGATCTGCTCACCCTCCCGGGTCCACCCGGACAGCAGGGTGAGCGCATCGCTGAGGTAGTCGCGCTTCGCCCGGCCGCTGAACAACACTCGCCTCACCGCGCCCCCCAGACGTCGTTGCCGGCTTGTGGCCAAATCGTCGCCGTCCCGTGTCTTGTCGGTGTTACCTAGTCTGTCGTCGCATGGACGGTGTGTCCACGCCCACACTTCTCTGATCTCCTGACCTAGCGGTGATCGAAGGTACCCAAACCGCCGATTGATCTGGCACGCTGGACGCCCGTGCGAACCGAACAGATCAGTGGGAGTGGCCGACCCGAGCGGCGGGGCCGGAAGGTCGTCGTCGGGGCGGCGATCATCTCCGGGGCGCGGGTGCTGGCCTGCGCCCGAACCGCCCCGCCCGAGGTGGCCGGCCTCTGGGAGTTCCCCGGTGGCAAGGTCGAACCGGGTGAGAGCGAGACCGCGGCGCTGGTCCGCGAGTGCGCCGAGGAGCTCGCCGTCCGGATCGAGGTCGGCGACCGGGTGGGCGGGGACTCCCCGATGGCCCACGGCCGATCCGTCCTCAAAGTGTACGTGGCCCGCCTGCTGTACGGCGACGAACCGAAGGCGCTGGAGCACTCGGCCCTGCGTTGGCTCACCGCCGCCGAGCTGGACACCGTGACCTGGCTTCCCGCCGACGTGCCCGTCGTCGAGGCGCTCCGGCCGTTGCTGCGGGCCGCCGACTGACCCCTCAGGCGCTCCGGCGTCGGGGGTGGCCGCCGGCCGGGGGGTCGGCGGTGGGCCGCAAAGGCGTCGGGGGGCGGCGGGGATGCCGCGGCCCCCGGTGGATCCTGCCTGGATCAGTACTGTTCGTCCTGCTTCGGGTGGGCGAAGTTCAGGTGCTCCGGCGGGAGCGGGAACGTCACGTCGTCACCGAACGGCGACGGTGCGGCCGCCCGGTCGAAGGTGAGTTCGGTCAGCGGCATCTTGCCCTTGGCGTCCAACGCCGGGGCGGTGGGATGCGGCACCTCCCGATCCCAGTTGACGCCCTGCTGCGCCTGCACCTCGGCCGCCTGGTCGTGCGAGCCGCCGGCGTGCGAGTGGAAGCCGCCGTCCTGCGAAGCCCTGGAGTGGACGGCACCGCTGTCGTGAGAACCGGTCACGCTGGTCTGAGGCACCTGACCCCTCCGGAAGATCTTGTCACCGAGCCATACGAGGGGATCGTACCTGCGATCGACCACCCGTTCCTTCATGGGGATGATCGCATTGTCAGTGATCTTGATGTGCTCGGGGCAGACCTCGGTGCAGCACTTCGTGATGTTGCAGAACCCCAGGCCCTGCTCGGCCTGTGCGTACTCCTTGCGGTCGGTGTGGGTGTCCAGGGGGTGCATGTCCAGCTCGGCGGCCCTGATGAAGTACCGGGGACCGGCGAAGGCCTGCTTGTTCTCCTCGTGGTCACGCACGACGTGGCAGACGGTCTGGCACAGGAAGCACTCGATGCACTTGCGGAACTCCTGCGACCGCTCCACGTCGATCTGCTGCATCCGGTAGTCGCCAGGCGACACGTCCCCCGGCGGGGAGAAGGCCGGCGTCTCCCGGGCCTTCGCATAGTTGAACGACACGTCGGTGACCAGGTCCCGGATGATCGGGAACGTCCGCAACGGGGTGACGGTGACGGTCTCGGCCTCCTCGAACGTCGACATCCGGGTCATGCAGCTCAACCGGGGCTTGCCGTTGATCTCCACCGAGCAGGAGCCGCACTTGCCGGCCTTGCAGTTCCACCGGCAGGCCAGGTCGGGGGTCTCGGTGGCCTGCAACCGGTGGATGACGTCCAGGACGACCTCCCCCTCGTTCACCTCGACCTGGTAGTCGGTCAACGCGCCACCGTCGGCGTCACCCCGCCAGATCCGGAACGACCTCTTGGTCCCCATCAGTTACCCGCCTCCTCGGTGACGGCGTCGAAATCGGCGAGTTCCTCGTCGGTCAGGTACTTGGCCAGCTCCCCCCGGTCGAAGAGCCGGATCAGGTCCTGGCGCATCGTCGACAGCGGCTTGCGGGTCAGGCGTACGGCCTCGCCGTCGAGCGAGCAGACCAGGTTGACCCGGCGCCACTGCGGATCCATCGTGGGGAAGTCCTCACGGGTGTGACCACCGCGCGACTCCCGCCGCTCCAACGCCGCCAGCGCCGTGCACTCCGAGACCACCAGCATGTTGCGCAGGTCCAGAGCCAGATGCCAGCCGGGGTTGTAGCGCCGGTCACCGGCCGCGCTCACCTTCGCCACCCGTTCGCGCAGCTCGGCCAGGCGACCCAGGGCGTCGACCAACTCGCCCTCCCGACGGATGATCCCCACCAGATCCCCCATCACCGCCTGGAGATCCTGCTGGAGGGCGTACGGGTTCTCCCCGGTGTCCCGCTGCAACGGGGCCAGGGCGGTCTCCACCGCAGCCTCCACGGCGGCCACCGCCACCCTCGGCCGAGTCGTCAGCCCGTCGGCGTACGACGCCGCGTGGCCGCCCGCCCGCTTGCCGAAGACCAGCAGGTCGGAGAGGGAGTTCCCGCCGAGCCGGTTCGACCCGTGCATCCCCCCGGAGACCTCACCGGCGGCGAAGAGACCCCGCACCCCGCCGTGGGCGGCCCCGGAGTCGGGATCCACCTCGACCCCGCCCATCACGTAGTGGCAGGTCGGTCCGACCTCCATCGGCTCGGTGGTGATGTCGACGTCGGCAAGCTCCTTGAACTGGTGGTACATCGAGGGCAGGCGACGACGGATCTCCTCGGCCGACCGCCGGGAGGCGATGTCCAGCAGGACCCCGCCGGCGGGCGTACCCCGACCGGCCTTGACCTCGCTGTTGATCGCCCGGGCGACCTCGTCGCGGGGGAGCAGCTCCGGCGGACGTCGGTTGTTGTCCGGGTCGGCGTACCAGCGGTCCGCCTCCTCCTCGGTCTGCGCGTACTGGGAGCGGAAGACGTCGGGGACGTAGTCGAACATGAAACGACGGCCCTCGGAGTTCTTCAGGACCCCGCCGTCGCCGCGCACCGACTCGGTGACCAGGATTCCTTTGACCGAGGGCGGCCAGACCATCCCGGTCGGGTGGAACTGGAGGAACTCCATGTTGACGAGCGTCGCCCCGGCGCGTAGCGCGAGGGCGTGCCCGTCCCCGGTGTACTCCCACGAGTTCGAGGTGACCTTGTAGGACCGGCCGACCCCGCCTGTCGCCAGGACCACTGCCGGGGCTTCGAGGAGGATGAACTCCCCGGACTCCCGGTAGTACCCGAAGGCCCCGGCGATCCGGGCCGCCCCCGGGGTGGCGGAGTCCAACAGCAGGTCGGTGATGGTGGTCTCGGCGAAGACCCGGATCCGGGCGTCGTAGCTGCCGTACCGTTGCCGGTCCTCCTGCTGGAGTGAGACGATCTTCTGCTGGAGGGTACGGATCAGCTCCAGGCCGGTCCGGTCGCCCACGTGCGCCAACCGGGGGTACTCGTGACCGCCGAAGTTGCGCTGGGAGATCCGGCCGTCCGGGGTCCGGTCGAAGAGGGCGCCGTACGTCTCCAGCTCCCAGATCCGTTGCGGGGCCTCCTTGGCGTGCAGCTCGGCCATCCGGACGTTGTTGAGGAACTTGCCGCCGCGCATCGTGTCGCGGAAGTGCACCTGCCAGTTGTCCCGGCTGTTCACGTTCCCCATCGCGGCGGCGGCCCCACCCTCGGCCATCACCGTGTGCGCCTTGCCGAACAGCGACTTGGAGATGATCGCGGTGCGCTTCCCGGCCAGTCGGGCCTCGATCGCCGCCCGCAGCCCGGCCCCGCCGGCCCCGATGACGACGACGTCGTAGTGGTGCCGTTCGATTCTCGTGGTGACTTCTTCGCTGCTCGTGGTGGTGGTCATGTCGCGCCCTCTAGTTGATGAACCGCAGGTCGGGGAACCAGCCGGCGGCCAGTGCCATGACGTAGAAGTCGGTCAGCGCCAGCGTCCCGAGGGTGATCCAGGCCAACTGCATGTGCCGGACGTTCAACCAGGACACCGCGGTCCACGCCCGGTACCGCATCGGGTGCTTCGAGAAGTGCTTCAAGCGCCCGCCGACGATGTGCCGGCAGGAGTGGCAGGAGATGGTGTACGCCCAGAGCATGATGACGTTGCCGAGCAGGATCAGGTTGCCCAGTCCGAACCCGAAACCCTCGGGGGACCGGAAGGCCAGGATCGCGTCCCAGGTGTTGACCAGCGAGATGATCGCGGCGGCGTAGAAGAAGTACCTGTGGAGGTTCTGGCCGAGCAGCGGAAGCCGGGTCTCCCCGGAGTAGCTCCGGTGCCCGTCCGGCACCGCGCAGGCGGGCGGGGAGAGCCAGAACGACCTGTAGTAGGCCTTGCGGTAGTAGTAGCAGGTGAGCCGGAACAACAGCAGGAAAGGCAGGGTGAGCGCGGCGTCCGGAATGATCCACCAGCCGGGCAGGAACTGCCCGAAGTGCGAGGCCTCCGGAATGCACCGATCGGTCACGCAGGGGGAGTAGAACGGGGTCAGGTAGTGGTACTCCTCGACCCAGTACCACCGGTGCATGAAGACCCGGACCGTCGCGTACGCGACCCAGGCACCGAGCCCGACCACCGTGACCAGCGGCGCGAGCCACCAGCGGTCGGTGCGCAACGTCTTCGCGTCGATGGCGGCCCGTGGCCGTCCACCCCGCTGTGGCGTTGTCGTGGAAGTCATGGCATTCGTCTTCCTGACGGGGCCCTCACGGGCGACGGACCGAACTGGCGACCGGAGGCCGGACCCGAGCGGCCCGCACCCGCCACCACGTTTCTGCGCACACCACAGCTGCGCCGGGCGTGCGTCCGCGCCGCCGAGTGATGACCTACGTTACGCCGATTGGTGCCGCCCGCACGTCCAGACGCATTGTCCGGTGTGTTCATGTGATCCGGAAGCCCGTCAATGTGAAAAATAATTTCAAGGGCTCTTCTGTGCCGGATGCCTTGCGAAGGGGTCCTTTCCTACATCCAGGTGCGGAGGAAGGTGAGTTCCTGGGTGAGGAGGCGTTCGGCCAGCCCCCCGGTGGCCTGGTGGGCGGCCCCGGTCAGCGGGAGCACCGAGTGCGGTCGTCCGGCGGCGAGCAGCGCGGCGGACAGCCGCAGGGTGTGCGCGGCCACCACCGTCGCGTCGACCAGCCCGTGCACCAGCAGGAGCGGTCGGGCCTCGTCCGGATCCGTGACCGGCTCGGCGGCCAACTCCAGCAGCGAATGGTGGGCGTAGACGTCCGGGCCGTCCTCCGGCAGACCCAGGTACCGCTCCGTGTACGCGGTGTCGTACAGACTCCAGTCGGTGACCGGAGCGCCGACGATCGCGCACCGGAAAAGCTCCGGATGCCGTAGCACCGCCAACCCCGCCAACCAGCCGCCGAACGACCAGCCCCGGACCGCCACCCGGTCCAGCGCCAGGTCGGGATGCTTCTCGGCGAGGGCGGTGAGCGCGTCGACCTGGTCGGCGAGGACCACGTCGGCGACCCGCCGGTGGATCGACTTCTCGAACGAGGGGGCGACACCGGGGGTGCCCCGGTTGTCCACGGTGACCACCGCGAACCCGGCCTCGCAGAACCACTGCCGTTCCAGCCAGGCCGCCCGGGCGGCGACGACCTCCTGGTGCCCCGGCCCGCCGTAGACGTCGAGCAGTACCGGCAGCCGACGGCCGGTGACGTGGGTGGTGGGGTAGAGGACGGCAGTGGGCAGCCGCCTGTCGGTGACCCGTTCCAGCATCGGCCGGGGCGCGTACGGCGGGATCGCGGCCACCGACCGCACTGTCGCCACCTCCCGGTCGTCCCGGTGGACGGTCCACCGGGTGCCCGGCCGGTCGAGGGAGGCGGCACCGACGACGAGGGTCCCCCCGCCGACGGCGGCAGTGTACCAGCCGGGGTCGGCGGTGATCCGGCGGACGTCCACCCCACCGCCGATCACCGTCCGGACCCGGAACAGGTGCCGCTGGCTCGGCTCCCCGTCGCTCGCCTCCACCAGCAGGTCGGCCGGGCCGGAGGCGGCGGGTAGCCGGCCGAGGACCCGGCGAACGTACAGCGACGGCGGGGTGAGCAGTGTGCCGTCGGCGAACAGGCACCGGGCGTCGTACCCGTCGTGGGCCAGTTCGCCGCCGACCAGCACCCGCCCGTCGGGCAGGTGCGCCGGGGTGCCCGGGATCGGTTCGACCCAGCGCGGATCCGCCAGCTCCGCGTGCACCTGGGTCTCCCCGGTGCGCGGATCGACAGCGAGTACCAGACCGTGCTGCTGGGCCCGACGCAGGACGGTGATCAACGGGCCGCCTTCGGCCCAGTTCACCGAGGCCAGGTACGGGTAGGTCTCCCGGTCCCAGTGCACGTCCACCCAGCCGCCGTCGAGGTCGAGCAGGTGCAGGCTGACCTCGGCGTTCGCCCCTCCCGCCTGGGGATATGCGACGGTGGTCGGCGCGTTGGTCGGGTCGGCGGCGTCGTGCAGGTACCAGCGGGGCAGCCGGGACTCGTCCACCCGGGCGGCGAGCACCGACCGGCCGTCGGGGGCCCACCAGTAGCCCCGGTGGCGGCCGAACTCCTCGACGGCGACGTGCTCGGCCAGCCCCCAGGTCACCCCGGAGTCCTCACCGGCGAGCAGGTTGTCGGTGCCGTCCGGCTCGACCACCCGGAGTTGTCCGCGTCGCCCGCCGCCGGTGGTGTCGGTGACGTAGGCCAGCCGCTCCCCGGTCGGGTCGGGACGGGGGTCGAGCACACCTGCGGCGGCGAGGACCTCCACCACGTCCCCGTGCACCAGGTCGGCCCGGAACAGCCGGCCGGCGAGGGCGAACGCGGCGACCCGTCCGGCGGCGTCCAGCGCGTACGAGCCGATCGTGGGGGTGCCGGGCCGGGTCTGGCGGGACGTCGCGGCGGGGTCGGCGTCGAGCAGGGCCGTCGGCTCGGCGATCAACCGTTCCGTGCCGGAGGCGACGTCGAGTAGCCAGAGGGCGTCGGCGGGGTCCTGCGGCCCGGCCGAGCGCAGGAAGACCACCCGGGACCCGTCCCCGGCCACGGTGACCTCCCGCGGCGCCCCGTGGCTGAACCTGCGGGTACGGGCGGCCAGCTCGGGATACTCCACACGGCAGATCGTAGAGCGGGGCAGGGGCGTTGTGGTCGAGCTGGACGGGACGCGTACCGCTTCGGCGGCACAACCGCCGGTTAGAGTGACCGTCGTGACGACCCTGCCCGACCGCCGCCTTCTGCTGGTCCACGCCCACCCCGACGACGAGGCCATCGGCACCGGTTCGACGATGGCTCACTATGCCGCGTCCGGTGCCCACGTGACGCTCGTGACCTGCACCCTCGGCGAGGAAGGCGAGATCCACGTACCGGAGTTGGCGCAGCTCGCCGCCGGTCGGGGCGACCAGCTCGGCGGGTACCGCATCGCCGAGTTGGCGGCGGCGTGCGCCGCGCTCGGCGTCACCGACCACCGGCTCCTCGGTGGTGCGGGCCGCTACCGGGACTCCGGGATGATGGGGATGACGACGAACGACCACCCCCGGGCCTTCTGGCGGGCCGACCTGGACGAGGCCGCCGGGCACCTGCTGGAGGTCATCCGGGAGGTCCGCCCCCAGGTCATGATCACGTACGACGCAAACGGCTTCTACGGGCACCCGGACCACATCCAGGCGCACCGGGTGGCGATGCGGGCGCACGAGCTGGCCGCTGCCGAGGGGGTGGCCCCGGCCAAGGTCTACTGGACGGCGATGCCGCTCAGCGTCCTGGAGGCCGGGCTGAACCACTTCGTCGACTCGTCGGACAATCCCTTCGCCGGCATCACCGACACCTCGGAACTGCCCTTCGGTACGCCTGACGCCCAGATCGCGGCGTGCGTGGACGCTACCGAGCAGCACGCCGCCAAGGAGCAGGCCATGCGGGCGCACGCCACCCAGATCCCGGCCAGCTCCTGGCTGTACTCGATCGCCGGCAACTTCGGGGCCGAGTTCATGGGCGTGGAGTACTTCACCCTGGCGGTCGGGGAGAAGGGCCCGGGTCGGGGCCGCCACGGCTGGGAGTCGGACCTGTTCGCCGGACTCCTCCCGGCCGACGCGACCTCGACCGATCCGGCCTCGGCTGACGCGACCTCGGTCGACGCGACCTCGGACGGCGGGGGCGACCGGGAGGCGCCGCCGGCGGACGACCCGGGCCGGTCCCCGGTCACGGCTGCCGGGCAACGGTGACCCTGCCGACCGCGCCGATGCCGACGGTGGAGGACGAGACCACGCCGAGCCCGCCCGGTCGGGGCGCGGTCCTGGCCGACCACGCGCTGCGGGTGGTCGGTGGGGTGATCGCCGTGATCGGCGGGGTGATGAGCGCCGTGCTGGAGCTGTTGCTCTCCACCGTCCGGGTCGGCGGTCACCTGGTCGGTGTGTCGGTGCTCGTCGCGGTCGGGGCGAACATCGCGTTGAGCTGGTTCGCCCACGAGGCGGTCGGCTCACGGTGGGCGGTGGCGCTGCCCGCCGTGCCGTGGTTCGTCCTCATGACGGCGGCGTCGATCCGGACCGACGAGGGGGACCTGCTCCTGGCCGGTGGTTGGGTCGGCCTGGCCATGATCGTGGCCGGTGCGATGACGTTCACGGTGATGGCCTTCCGGCAGATTCTGGCCCCACCGACGCCGTCGAGGTACTGACGTCACACCCGCCCGGATGGTAGAAATTCCTGCCAGAGACCCGTCTCCGGGACGGGCGGTACGGCGGGAGAGGTCTGATGAACGAGCGGTGGCGCGCTGTCGGTGTGCTCGCGGGAGCCCTGTTCGCGGTCAACGTGGTCGCCCGGTTGGTGATCAGGTTCGGCTTCGGCGGTGGTGACGACGAGACCGCCGCCGGCTGGGTCTCGCTCGCCATGTTCGCGGTGATCGGGGTGGTCCTCGCGACGCTCGCGTTCCGTTGGGGCCGGGATCGGCCGGTGGAGCGGTGGGGCACCGACCTCGGTGCGGCGGTGCTGGTGGCGCTCCTGCTGACGGTCTTCGTCGGGCCGCTGCTGGTCGGGCGTAACCCGTTCGCCGACGGCGCGGGTGCCTTCTTCGCCCAGATCTGGCTCTACCTGGCCGCCGCCGGCGTCGGGGTGCTGGTCGGGTTCCTGGTGCTCACCGCTCTCGGCCGGGACCACAGGTCGCGGCAGCTCGCCCGGTACGCCGCCCAGCGCACCACCCGACCGCGTCGGGTCGTCGGCCGCTGACCGACACTGCCCCGGCGGGCCGACTGTCAGTGCGGTGGGGCTACCCGGGTCAGGTAGGTGTGGTGGGTGACGAAGCCGAGTTTGCGGTAGAGCCCCACGGCGGCCTCGTTGCGCTGCTCGACCTGGAGGAACGCCTGCTCCGCCCCGGTGGCCCGTCCCCAGGCCGCCAGTTCCCGGACCACCAGTTCGGCCAGCCCCTGACGGCGCAGCGGGGGCAGCACCTCGATCAGGCCGAGTCCGAGCCACCGCCCGTCGCCGGTGACGGTGCCCCGGCCGATCGCGACGAGCGTCCCGTCGACGTGCACCTGGGCGAAGCGGACGTGGTCCACTGCGGTGAGCACGTGGTGGGCGGCCTCCGGTAGCCCGCCCTTGCGGTCGGCTGCGACGGCCAGCCAGTCCGGCGAGGGGGCCGTCACCAGCTCCACCACCGGTGACGGCGGCTGCGCGGCGTGGGGTCGGGCGAGCGCGGCCACCCTCGTCGTCTGGACCAGCACCGGGGGACGGGCGGTCCATCCCCGGCTGTCCAGTTCGGCGCCGACCGGTGCGGCGAGCGGTATCGGGGTGTTGACCATCGCCGGGAGGCCCTGTTCGGCGTACCACTGCTCGACGGCGTCGACGGCGGCCGGTAGGGGACGGTCCGGGTCGCCGACCGGCAGGGCGGAGTTGGCCCGCCCGGTCCACCCGTCGGCGGCGCGCAGCAGCCAGTCGCCGAGCCGGTCCCGTCGCGGTGCCGGCCAGGCCTGGTCGGCGGCGAGTTCGAGGGCGACCACCGCGGCGGCGGTCGGCCGTCGGGTCGGCGGTACCCGCTTGGCCCGGTGCACCTCGTCGCGGGCGATGCGTACGGGACCCTTCGAGGTGACCACCGTGAGATGGGTCTCGTCCAGTTCCACCAGTTCGCCGAGGGCGTCTGAGAACAGGGGGCGGCCCTCGCGAATCCCCACAATCCGGCGGACCACGATTCGGTGTCCCACATCCTGCTGTCGGAGCACGATCGACCCCCTCCCCGGCGAGATACTAGGCTCTAACCGTCGCGGGTGATCGCGGCGTGTCTTGCGGAGGAGAAGACCGGTGACCTACATCATCGCCGAACCCTGCGTGGATGTGCTCGACAAGGCGTGCATCGAAGAGTGCCCGGTCGACTGCATCTACGAGGGCAACCGGATGCTCTACATCCACCCCGACGAGTGTGTCGACTGCGGTGCCTGTGAGCCGGTGTGTCCGGTCGAGGCGATCTTCTACGAGGACGACGTCCCGGAGCAGTGGAAGGACTACACCGGGGCGAACTACGAGTTCTTCGAGGATCTCGGCTCGCCCGGTGGAGCGTCGAAGGTCGGCAAGGTGGAGAAGGACGCCACCTTCGTCGCCGGCCAGCCGCCACGCGGAGAAGGCCACTGAACGCCCCGGCGCCGCTGTCGGCGCGGCTGCCGGAGTTCACCTGGGACACCCTGGAGGCGGCGGCCGCCCTGGCCGCCGCACACCCGGGCGGGTTGATCAACCTTTCCATCGGTACGCCGGTGGACCCGGTGCCCACGGTGATCCGGCAGGCCCTCGCCGACGCCTCCGACTCCCCGGGGTACCCGTTGACCGCCGGCACCCCCGAGCTGCGTCGGGCGATGTCGGCCTGGGTGTCGCGGGCCTGCGGGGCGGGCGTCGACGGGTTGGGCGTCCTGCCCACCATCGGCTCGAAGGAGCTGGTGGCCTGGCTGCCCACCCTGCTCGGCATCGGCGTCGGTGACGTGGTGGTGATCCCGTCGGTCTGCTACCCGACCTACGAGGACGGCGTACGGCTCGTCGGGGCGACCGCCGTACGCACCGACTCGCTGACCGCCGTCGGCCCCACCTCCCGGGTACGCCTGGTCTGGCTGAACTCGCCGGGGAACCCGACCGGTCGGGTGCTGCCCCCGGCGCACCTGCGCAAGGTGGTCGACTGGGCCCGGGAACGGGGCGCGGTGGTGGCCAGCGACGAGTGCTACCTGCCGTTGGGCTGGACGCCGGGGTCGGAGCCGGTCTCGGTGCTCTCCCCGGAGGTCTGCGGCGGCTCCTACGACGGGGTGCTGGCGGTGCACTCGCTCTCCAAGCGCTCCAACCTGGCCGGTTACCGGGCCGGTCTGGTGGCCGGTGACCCGAAACTGGTCGACGAGCTACTCAAGGTCCGCAAACACGCCGGCATGATCGTGCCGAAGCCGGTGCAGGCCGCCATGATCGCTGCCCTCGGTGACCAGACGCACGCCGACGAGCAGCGGGAACGTTACCGGGCTCGACGGGAGACGTTGGCCGGGGCGTTCACCGCCGCCGGGTTCACCATCGAGCACTCCGAGGCCGGCCTCTACCTGTGGCTGACCCGGGGCGAGGACTGCTGGGAGACCGTCGACTGGTTGGCCCGGCGCGGCATCCTGGCCGCTGCGGGTGCCCTCTACGGTCCGGCCGGCAACCGGCACGTACGGGTGGCGCTCACCGCGTCCGACGAGCGGATCGCGGCGGTCGCCGACCGGCTCGCCGAGGTCTGACCCGACCCGGACCGTACGCCCGGCAGGCCCCGGTCACCGCATCCGGTGGCGAGGGGCCTGCCGGGTGCCGGTCCGGTCGCCGATCGACGTGAACGCCTCCAGCAGGGTGTCTCGACTCTGGGCGTCCAGCAGGTCGCCGGTGAACGACTCGTGCAGGGCGACCCGTCGCCCGCCGGGCAGCGTCAGGATCGCCCTCAGCGGCACCTCTCGGGTGACCTCCACCGACTCGACCTCCTCGAACGCGACGACGGGGTGCCTGTCGGCCAACTCCTCCAGCGACGTCGAGCTGACCAGCTTGCGGAGCCGCTCCTCGCCCTCCCCGGCCGGTCCGGGGTCACCGACGAGCACCAGCCCCCGGTCGAGGATCAGCAGGTCGCAGGGGACCCCGTCGACCTTCACGTTCGCCATCCCGCCGATCAGCCCGGCCCTGCACCCGGTCACCCGGCCCGGTGTCGCGGTGGCCACGGCGGGGTCGATGCCGAGTTCGGCGAGGCGGGTGAGCGCCTCGTCGAGGGTCTGCGGATGGACCGCGAGCTTCGCGATGTCGGCCAGGTCCAGCGGCTCACCGGCGGGGCCGACCAACTGGGCCGGTCGGCTCCAGGACAGTTCCCAGTGGGCCCGACCGGACCGGATCGCGGCGTCGACCAGCATCAGCTCCAACGGCTCGGCGAAACGCTGGACGGCCTCCCTCCGGGTGCCGGCCTCGAAGAACTGTTCGGCGAACTCACCGAGTCGGTTGCGTCGGACCAGCTCCACCACGTTCGGCAGGCCGGGCTGCGGGTCGTCGGTGAACCGGCCGGCGGCCCGGTAGTAGTGGTCCGCCCGCCTGCGTACCGAGACGGCGGTCGCGGTGGCGACGAACGCGGGCCATGGCAGCACCGTCCGGTCACCGGGGTCGGCGGTCAACGCCTGGAGCGCCCGGCCGACCCGGTCGGCGTCGGCGAGCAGGACCTCGGCCGGTCGCTCGTCGGTGTCTGCGGTACCGGTGGGGGCGGCACCCATGGCGGTGATCCGTACCCCGATCGGAGGGTGGGTCTCCCACCGGGAGCCGACCTCGTCGCCGGTCTCCTGGGTCAGTCGGGCGATCTCGTCGGCGCGGGCGACGAGCAACCGGCCGAACCCGCCGTACAGGTCGTCGGGGGCGAGCCCGACCGACCAGCCCGGGTCGACGTACCGCCGCAGGTAGAACGACCAGGCCCGGTCGACGGCGGGCAGGGCACGCAGCGCGGAGACCGCCGCCGACCGTCCGGCGAGGCGCACCGACGCCCGGTCGGCCTCCGACTCCTGCCGGCGGGAGGCGGCCCGGTCGACGAGGAGGTACAGCCGGGTGTAGCCACGGAAGACCAGGCCGACCGGGTTCCACCGGCCGATCCGCCCGATGGTGGTGCCGATCGCGATCCGCCCCCGGTACGCCACCTCGCCCAGCCGGGTGTGCCGACCCGAGAAGTGGCCCAACTCGTGCGCCAACACCGCCCGGAGTTGGTCGACCCGGAGCGCCTGGAGCAGCGGCAACCCGACCACCAGGGTCCGCCGCCCGCCGACCAGGCCCAGGAACCGGGTCCGTTCGGTGACCGCCGCGTTCACCTCCGACACGAGCCGGATCTCGTCCGGGGCTCGGGTGGCGACGCCGACTGCCAACTCACGTACCGTCGCCCACAGCTGCGGCGCCTCCCGCTCGGTGAGGAGGAACCCGGTCGGCGGCGCGTCCTCGGTCCGCAGCGACCGCCACACACCGACGACCACCACCCCGAGCGCGGCGACAAGCGGCCACCCGACGTCGACGGCGACGTACCCGGACCGGGTGGCGGCGAACCGGGCGAACCCGGCGGCGAACGCCCCGATCTGCACCAGCCCGACCAGGTAGAAACCGGCCAGCATCAGTACGGACGCGAGCGCACGGTACGTCGCAGCCATCGAGTGGTCCTTCCCCGTTGCCCGCCGGGTGGCGGGCGGCGCAGGGACAGTACGGTGTGGACCTTCCACCGGCAACCTCCGATCGGCGCACCGGAGCCCTCCGATCACACTCCGGCGGCGGTGGCCTGCGGAGACGAACGCAGGGCGGGGGTGGCCGAAGGGATATCCTCTGCCGCAGACGAGCGGGGCGTTGCCCCGCGCCGAGCGGAACCCGGGGTGCACAGATGGGGGAGAGGACCGACGGGCGGATCCGTGCCGCCGTGGTCGGCACCGGGCTGATCGGTGGTTCGGTCCTGCTCGGGCTCCGCAGGGCCGGGCTGGACGTGACCGGCTGGGACCCCGACCCGACGACCCGGGCGCAGGCCCGGGCCCAGGGCCTGACCAGCCCGGAGCAGCTGGAAGAGGCGGTCGCCGACCGGGACGTCGTCTTCCTCTGCGGTCCCCTGCCCACGCTCGGCGACACCCTGCTGAGGGTCGCGGGTGCCACCGGGGACGACTGTGTGCTGACCGACGTGGGTAGCACCAAGGCCGAGTTGGCCGACTTCGCCGGGCGGCACCGGCTCGACCACCGCTTCGTCGCCGGACATCCGATGGCCGGCACCGACCGGGCCGGGCTCACCTCGGCAGTGCCGGGGCTGTTCGACGCCGCCCCGTGGGTGCTCTGCCCGACCGGGGCGGGGTTGCCGGCGTTCCGGTGGCTGGCCGGGCTGCTCCTTGGTCTGTTCGACTCCCGGGTGGTGCCGATGTCGGCGACCGCGCACGACGCGGCGGTGGCGCTCGCGTCGCACGTGCCACACCTGCTGGCGGG
>NZ_JBEPEQ010000089.1:0-25466 GCF_040300925.1 Micromonospora sp. NPDC000207 | reverse complement strand
GGGGGGGGGGGCCCGGGGTCCCGGGGGGGGCGGCCGGGGGGGGGGGGGGGGGGGGTTGGGGGGGGGGGGGGGGGGGGGGGGGGGGGGGTGGCCCCCGGCGGGCCGGACGCCCCCGGGCGATGAGCCCGGAGCAGGTCACCAGGGCCCGCCGGATGTACGCCGACGGCACCCACTCGGTGGACGCGATCGCCACCCACCTCGGGGTCTCCCGGGCCACCGTCTACCGCCACCTCCCCACCGCTGATTGAGACACGTTCTGCGACACTTCTGAGACGGTTGTGCGACAGATCGGGGGCGATCCGTCCGCGTACGAGCCGCTACGATCCGCACATGCCCCGGACCACCCACCTCGGTGCCTGCCCCCTGGACTGCCCGGACACCTGCACCTGGCAGCTGACGGTGGAGGACGGCCGGGCTGTCGGACTGCGCGGCGACCGGGACCACCCCTTCACCCGGGGGGCGCTCTGCGGGAAGGTCAACCGGTACCTCGACGTCCTCAACGGACCCGACCGGCTCACCACCCCGCTGGTCCGGGTCGGCCCCAAGGGCGTCGGCCGGTCCGCGTACACGGCGGTGAGCTGGGATGAGGCGACCGACCGGGTCGCCGCCGGGCTGCGGGCCGCCATCGACCGGTTCGGTGCCGAGACGGTCCTGCCCTACTACTTCGCCGGCACCATGGGCCACGTCCAGGGGGCCACCATGGGTCCACGGCTCTTCGCCCACCTCGGGGCGTCCCGCCTCCAGACCACCATCTGCACCGGGGCCGCCTCGGCCGCCCTCGGGTCACTGCTGGGCGACCGGGTCGGGTTCGAGCCCGAGTCGATCGTCGAGGCCGGGCTGATCCTGCTCTGGGGGGCCAACATGGTCTCCACCAACCTGCACCACTGGCCGTTCGTGCAGCAGGCCCGGGAGCGGGGCGCGTACGTGGTGGCGATCGACCCACTGCGTACCGACACGGCCGTCCGGTGCGACGAGCACCTGGCGCCCCTGCCCGGCACCGACGCCGCACTGGCCCTGGGGTTGATGCGGCACCTGGTCGACGTCGACGCCACCGACGAGGACTGGCTCGCGGCGCACACCGTCGGGTGGCAGCAGACGGCGGCGCGGCTGGCCGAGTGGCCGGTGGAGCGGGCCGCCGTCGAGTGCGGCCTCGACCCCGACGTGGTCCGCCGACTCGGCGACCGGATCGCCACCACCCGACCCACCGCCGTCCGGATCGGTCTGGGGCTGCAACGCCACCACGGCGCCGGTCAGGCGATCCGGGCGGTCGCCGCCCTCTCCCTGGTCACCGGGGACTTCCGGTACCCGGGCGGCGGTTCGCTCTGCATGACCTCCGGGCACCACCCGATCGACGAGGACGCCGTCGCGTTCCCGCCCGACCTGCCGACGCCGGCGGCCCGGACGATCAACATGAGCCGGATCGCCGCCGCCCTCACCGGAGAGGCCGACCCCCCGGTGACCGCCCTCGTGGTGTTCAACGCCAACCCGGCCGCCACCGCCCCCGACCAGCAACGACTGCGGGCGGGTCTGGGTCGGGCCGACCTGTTCACCGCCGTCCTGGAACAGCGGTGGACCGACACCTGCGACTGGGCCGACGTGGTCCTGCCCGCCACCATGCAGCCCGAACACCTCGACCTGCACTCCTCCTACGGGCACCACTACACCACCCTGAACGTCCCGGCTGTCGAGGCTCCCGGCCAGGCGCTGCCCAACGCGGAGATCTTCCGCCGGATCGCCGCCGCCCTCGGGCTGGACCACCCCCGGATGCGCGACTCCGACACCGACCTCGTCCGACAACTACTCGACGGCACCCCGGTCACCCTCGACGACCTGCGGGAACACACGTACGTCCGGGGCAGCGGGGTCCCGGTCGGTGCCGCACCGTACGCGGACGGCGGTTTCCCGACCCCTGACGGTCGGGCCCGGCTGGTCGACCCGGAGCTGGACCGGCACGGCGTCGACCCGGTGATCGGCTACACCCCACCGGCCGAGGCCGCCGACCCGGTCCTCGCCCGCCGGTTCCCCCTGGTCCTGCTCTCGGTGGCCAGCCGCTACCTGCTCAACTCGACCTTCGCCGGGCAGCAGTGGCACACCGCCCGGGTCGGCCCGCCCCGGCTGCACCTGCACCCCGACGACGCGGCAGCCCGGGGCCTCACCGACGGCGAACCGGTCCGGGTGCACAACGACAGGGGTTCCTTCCTGGCCGACGTGGTGGTCGACGACCGGACCCGACCGGGGGTGGCGTTCACCCACAAGGCGTACTGGGCGCGGCTGAGCCCGGGTGGGAACACCGTCAACTCGGTGACCGCCGTCCGGGACACCGACCTCGGGGGTGCCCCCACCTTCCACGACACCCGGGTCGAGGTGTCGACGGCTCCGGCGCGACCGGACGACGAGGCCCCCGAGCAACTGTGACACCGGCCGGGTGCCGGGCTCCCTCCTCGACGGTCAGGAGTGTCCGTCCGACCCGCGCTCCGAGACCTGGCGCTCCTTGTCGGGCGTGCCTGGTCAGGCGGACCATAGGTGTCGGAGGATCACCCTGCGCCTGATCTGCCGACTTCGACGCCCTTCGACCGATTCAGCCGGCCGGTCGAAGGGCCCCGGTGAGGTGGCGCAGGGATCGGATGGCCGACCGGATCTCCTGGAGGTACTGGCCGGTGGTGAGGGGCTGACCGGGTAGACCGTGCACAGCGGCGGTCGGGTCGACGCCGACGGTCTCCACCGCGCAGCCGTACGGGATCCCGAGGACCCTGATCGCGTCGGCGTGCTGGAAGGGTACGTAGTGTTCCGTGGTGACCAGGAGGACCCGCTGCCCCGGGGCGGGTCGACCCACAGCGTCCGCCCAGAAGGTGCAGGTGTCGGCGGTGTTCGCCCGACGCCCCGGGTCGGAGGAGGGTGCCGCCAGGACCCGGACCCGTCGACCGCCCGCCGTCCGGTACTCCCGGACCCGGTGGGAGGCGGGCACCCCGTCGGCTCCCGTAGTCGGGGAGCCGACGCCGACAGTCGTCGGGGAGTCGGTGCCGTCAGTCGTCGGGGAGTCGGTGTCGGGGAGGGCACCGGGGAGGGTCGCCCGGAGGGCGACGTCCATGGCGTCGAACTCGTCGGCCGGCTGCCCCAGCCCCGCCTCGGCCGCCATCGCCAGTTCCGGCTCGGTCGTCGGACGGAAGCTGCCCAGCCCGCAGACCTCGCCCGCCTCGACGGTCCCGTCGAGGAGGTCAGCCGCGTGACCGGCCCGCGCCAGGCAGCCGCGCAGCAGCCCACCGTGAATCAGGACGTGGTCGTAGGCGCTCCCGTCGGGAAGGTTGCGGCCCCGCAACCCGAGCGCGTCGGCCGCCGCCCACACCCGGTCGGCCACCCCGTCGGAGAACTCCCCGGGTACGGCCGCAGCCCGTTCCCGGCCACCCCGGAAGTCCCAGTGTCGAGCCGAGATCTCCTCCAGGCCGGCCAGCACCACGTCGACGTCCCCGTCCCCGTCCCCGTCCCCGGACGGCCACCTCTGTCCGAAGCACTCCACCAGATCCCGCATCGCTGTGGACGTCGCCCACCCGGTGACCTCAGCGCGTAGGTCGTCGAGGTCGGTCTCCACCCACCCACGCCACTGCGGAAGACCTGCCCGTACGTCGTTGACCATCGCTCTCCCCGTCCGGCCCGGACACGAAGATCCAAAATAGCCGTCCCTGCGCTGCGCTGCCCTCCCCGGCACCACCACCCGCCGACCCGCCGAAGCCGCTGTCGACGACGTGATCGTTGGTGGTTGACCTACTCGACACGCCGCGCCGGTGGTAGGTCAACCACCAACGATCACCTCCGGGTCGGCTTCCCCGGTGTGCGGGCGGCTGCGGTCGGTGAACCTGTCTTCGCAGGTGAACCGGGTGATGCGGCCTTCCGTAGGGACGATGACCACCCCGCCGGACCCCGACGGACCCACGCTGCCGAAGCGGCCGTCCGGACGACACGAAGGTCGTTGCGAAGACCGTCCGGGCAGAGCCGACCAGCCCCCGAGGAGTAGAATGATCGACCCCGTAGACCTCGACAATGCGTACTTCGACGTGCCCGGGATCAGCTACCTGCAGGACTATCTGATGGCGGACGACGAGTATCCGGATTTCCCGTCAGGATATTCACAGGCCCTCGACGAGCAGGAGAATCGAGTCCCGCAATCCGCAGGGTTCCCGGACTCGATCCTGGACTATCCCCCGCTGCCGATCGAGGAGCACCGTCAGGAGACCGGGGGCCCGGACAGCTCCGGGCCGATCCCCACTCGGGAGGATGTCAGTCACTGGCTCAAAGACCCGTCATCGGGACGGCAGTACCACTCTCCGAGCAAGATCACCCCGCAGGATCTCCTGTCCTACGAGGACGCGAAGGGCCTCCGCCGGGGGAAGTTCATGGTCGAGTACAAGCGATCCGGCAAGAAGACCGGAGCAGCCGTCGGGATCTCACTCCGCCCGGTCCCCGAAGACTCCTACCGGATCTTCCTGAGCAGGCTTCGAGCGCTCGACGAGACCGGGCACCGAACACCCACGTCCGAGGTGACCATCAGGACCATCAGCGAATGGCTCACCACGACCGACCGGGAGAATCGGAGACCCGAGCGGATCCACACCGACGACGTACGGGCCTTCGAGGTTTGCCCTGAACACCGGATCCGTCCGGGAACCTACAAGATCCGGCGGAACGCACACGGGGACGTGATCGGGATCGCCCAGCAGTCGCCCACCGGACCCGATTACCAGGACTTTCGCCAGGCTCTCGCCCTCGCCCCTCGCGACCAGGAAGGATATCGGATCCCCACGCTTCGCCCGACTCTCGCGATCATCACGGAACACCTCGTCGACAAGGGCGAGAGACGGCTGGTCGGCAGCCGCATCAGCGCCGGGATCCTCAAGCGATTCGAAACAGACCACGAGATCCGCCCCGGCTTCTATCAACTCGAAAGAGACGCCAGAAAACACACATCGGGGGTACGGGTCAGGAAGACCCGCCCCAGGACCGACGAGCCCCGCCCCCGCCGAAGGGCGGTTCGGGGAACCCAGTCCGCCCCGCCACCACCGTCATCGGGCACCACGAACGGCACGACATCGGGGATGAGTGTCTCCGCCGCCGCCCGACTCAGCCTCCGGACGAGTCCCGCGCCCTCCCCCGGTCCCTCGTCCACCAGCCCGGATCCCGGGTACGCCCACCCGGCACACCGTTCTGCCCACCGCCCCGACGGGGTGCCGGGCAGCACCCAACCCCACTCCCGATGAGCACCCCCGTCCGACCCGCCCCCATCGGGGGCTGATCGACCGAAGGGCCGCCCGTGAGCAGTCAGGGTTCGCGCATCCACAGCCGAGGGTCGTTCACGAATACCCCTTTACCCTGGTGCCGCCGAATCACCCGCAACGCCTCCAGCCGAACGTAGACCATCTGAATCGTGGTCGTGCCCACTGCGTTGTCCAGGGCCATCTGTGCAATCGAGGGCAACTTGTCCCCCGGCTTGAGTCTCTTGGCGTGCACTCCGGCAACGATGTCGTCGGCGATACGGATGTAGTCAGGTGTCGTAGGCATGGCGCTCCTCGCGTGGCACGCCGATTCGATCACGAAACGCCCACAGACGACAACACCGAGTGGTTGACATACACGTTTAAGCCGTTAGTGTTGACGGAGAGTCGTCCTCGCGTGGCAACGGGTTCGACTCACACCCCTCTGGTCGGGGTGGGCGTAGTGTGCCCGCCCCGACCGTCAGGGCTGCTCTGCTGTCGTACCGCTGATCGAAGCTGCGACGGCCGAGCGGGCGGGTCGTCCGCAGGCCGCCCCTGTGGACGGCCCGCCCTTCCACCCCGGACCGCATCACGTCCCGCGTTCCATCACGTCCCGCGTTCCATCGTGTCTTCGGAAAGGACCGTCGTGGCTCAGGTGTACCGCTCCGGCCAGCCCCTCGGGACCGGCCGACCCGCCCGGATGACCCCACGTGAGGTGCGCTACCAGCAGTTCGAGCCCCGGTGGCGGGGCGTCGACCCCGCCGAGGTACGCCGGTTCCAGGCCCGGTTGGCCGACGAGCTGACCTCTCTCCAGGAGGAGATGCGGCTGCTCGGTCAGGAGAACGAACGGCTTCGGCGGGCCCTGCGGGACTGGCAGACGATGCACGCCCGGGAGTGTCGGCCACCGGAGGAGTTCACCCCGCCCAACCGGGGCCGGTGGTGACCCTTCCCCGACCCCGGGGGCGAACCGACGGCCGCCCCCACCCCGGTGACCTGCTCGTCGTCGACGAGCTCGCCTCGGTGCAGTTCGCCGGGGCCCGCGCCCTCACCTTCCGGGTCGTCTCCGTCTCCGATCGCGACCTACCAGGGGTGGGTCTGGATGACCGGGTACGTCATCGGCAGACGCGGCGACGCCACAGTCAAACGAGAGCTCTTCGTCCGGCTCGCCGGTCTTCGTCCCGCCCCGCCTCCACCCGAGCCCGGCAGGTCGACCGAGCGTCGGCAGGCACCCCGAAGGGTCACGTCCTACGCCGGTCCGACCGCTCGCTGACCGTCACCGGGTGTGTTGCTGACCACCGGAGGAACCCGCCGAATGCCCACCCGGCGGCCGGTACGGCAGATATCCGCCTGGCTGCTGACCCGACGTCCCGGAATTCAGCAACTGCTCCGCTGTGGCCACACCCCTCGGACTTCTTCGGTCTCGGTTCGTGTTGAACCTTTCCATCGCCCCCGAGACTGCGACGTAGAGGGCCGTGTTCGCACACCTGCCGGCTGCGAGTGCCTTCTGCATTTCGTTGAGGTAATAGTAGTTCTGACGGTCCCTGGTCCTGAGACTCACCTCAATCATGACCTCCTGCCCCGTCTTCTTGTCCCGATACGGACGCGTCGGATGCTCGCTGACGTCCAAGCGGTTCTTGAGCTTCCCGACGGCGGTCTCGACGCCGGGGGGCAACACGTCCATGCCCCCGTCGAACGTGCTCACCACACCCTTGACCTGATCATGGAACGAAAGCTCACGCTGCGACGAGAACCCAGGTTGAGGAGACTGCATGGCGGCGTAGAAGTTCGTCTCCTGAGGGTCGTAGTCGGTGAAGGAGAAGCTCGGTACGTTCGACTGCCAGGGGTTGTTCGGATCCATGTGGTGCTCCTGCGGGACGGAGGTCGACACCCCATACATCGCAGGAGCGACCGCCGAAGTTCAGCCGACGCCGAAAAAGTCGCCGTGACAAGGGCCTCCCGCTGAGGGCACCACAGTGACGACTCGACCGGGTGACGCAGCGTGAGTGGGTCACCCGGTCCCGTACCGAGGGACGGTGGTCGGATCAGCGGGCTGCGGCGAGGTCGGCGCAGTCGGTCTCGTCGGGCAGCAGCGGACGCAGGGCGACGGTCCACGACTTTCCGCCCGAGGTCCACGGGGTGGCAGCGTTGGCCTTCCCGGCGGCGTCGAGCAGCGGCCGGACCTGGTCGCCGGTGACAGTCACGCAGCTCAGGTCGACGCCGGGGGCCAGCGGGGCACCGGGCAGCTTCGGGCCGGGCCAGGCCACCTTCGGCTGCTCGCCCGCCGCCTCGTCGGCCGTCCACGGCGTGACGACGGCGGCGACTGCGGTCGGCTGGTACGCCTTCGTGCCACCGGTCCCGGCCGCCTGACCGGTGTCGATCAACGACTGGGCGAAGGTACGCAGCTTCTCCCGGGCCGCCACCTGGTCGGCGGTCAACCCCGAGTCCACGTCGAGGGCCTGGACCTCGGTCTCCTCGACCCCGGTCGCCCCCCGAACGGTGAACCGGGTCGACGGGACGTCAGCGACCGGCGGGGCCCCCAGGTCGGCGGCGGTCCCGACACCGGCTTCCCGGGCCTGCTCGACCAGGCGGGTCACCTTCTCGGCGTCGACAGTGGTCACCTGCACGTTCGGCAGAGCCGGGCCGGGGTACTTCGCAACCACCGGTCCCTCGGTGACGATCCGGCCGTCGCCGTACACGCTGACGTTGGGCAGTCGGGTGACGAGCGCCGTCGGCATGACGAACCCGCCCTCCTGGTCGATGCGCAGCACCACCTCGTCCGCCCCGTACGACGGCGGGCCGCCCTCGCGCGCGTCGCCTGAGGTGTCGCCGGGTTCGGCGGCGCAGGCGGCGAGGGCCAGCAGAAACAGCGGCAGGACAGCGGCGGCGCGTACGCCGGAAAGGTTCGTCATACCCCTCCGACGTGCCGGGTGGCCGATCCGTTCCCACCAGCCTCCTCGACCCCGCCGGAGCGAACCGCGCTTGTCCAGAACGAACCGCATCCGCCCAGACCGAACCGCATCGCCGGACGAACCGCATCGCGGGACGAGCCGCATCACCGGACGAACCGCATCGCGGGACGAGCCGCATCACCGGACGAGCCGCATCACCGGACGAGCCGCATCACCGGACGAGCCGCATCGCGGGACGAGCCGCATCACCGACGAGCCGCATCGCCGCAGCGAAGGCGGCGAGCCGACCGGGGTCGGGCACCGGCGGGCCCGACCGCAGGTCAGGCCCCACGGCGACGGGTGGCGAGGATGGCGAGGGCCTCCCGGCGTACCTCGTCGGGTTCGTGAACGAGGCGGCGGTGGGCGAACCGGACCACCAGGATCCCCCGGGTGGCCAGCAGGGCGTCGCGGCGCAGGTCGACCTCCCGTTGCCGGGGGTCACCGTGGGTGGTGGCCCCGTCGAGTTCGAAGTCGACCCGTTCCGCCTCGGCGTAGGCATCGAGGTAGACGGTCCGTGCGCCGAGGCGGACCGGGAACTGACGGCGTAGCGGGGGCATTCCGGGGCCGACGAACACCCTGTCGTGTCCCCAGATCTCCAGCGGGCTCCGGCAGCCCGCGCGCAACCTGTCGAGCAGGGTACGCAGCTCGGCCCGGCCGATGAGGCGGGGTGCCCCGGCCAGCGCCGCAGCCACCCGGTCAGGGGTGGTCAACCCGTCGTTGACCGCCCTGATCAGGGGGTCACGCCGGTCGAGCGCGGCAAGGAGGGGCCACGAGTCGACGAGCGCCCGTTCCAGTCGGACGACTGACACGCCCCGCCTGGTCACCACCTGTCCGGCCAGACTCCCTCGACGGTGCACGACCAGTCCGGGGCGGGTGCGCAGGCCGCGGCCAGGCGGGACCTCCAGGTGCAGGGGTTCGCCGGGTGGTTGCCGACGCAGGCCCCACACCGCGAGGGCGGTGCGGTTGCCGAGGGCCGCACCACCGGCGACGCATCCCGGGGAGGTGCGGGTGGCGGGCGGGTGGTCGGCGTACACGAGATTGGTGCGGGTGGCGGGCGGGTGGTCGGCGTACACCGGGGAGGTGCGGTTGACGGGCGGGTGGTCGGCGTACACCGGGGAGGTGCGGTTGACGGGCGGGTGGTCGGCGTAGTCGAGGGCGGCCTGCCATGCGGTCGGCACCGGGAGGCGGGTGAGCAGATCGGACCGGACGCGCCTCGGCTCGCCGGACGCCCGGAGCAGCGGGGACCGGGCGGCGCCCCGAGCTTCGGGGAGCGGATGGGGCGCGAGCGGAACCCGGGTCGGGTCGACGTAGACGGTGGGGAGCACCCGTAGCAGGTCACCTCGGCGACACGCGCCTTCCAGGACCCGGGCGGGGACGACCTGGAGTGCTACGGCCCGCGTGATCAGACCACCGTGGTGGGCCAGGAGGGCGTCGAGGGCAGGGTTCACGAGGGGATGGTGGAGGGGTGGGGCAGTTTCCGGCAACCCGTTGGCTGTGTGGCTGTGGACAGCGGGTGGGTTGTGGAAAACGAGGGGTGGTCGGCGAGGCTGTGGTAGAGGGCATGATCGTTGAGCACGAACCGACACAGTCATCGGCGTGTCGCGAAGCTTTTCAGCAGTCGATCATGAGGACCGTGGGGGCAGCGGCGGGGTGGGCGGGGTAGGGTTGGCTTATATAAGAGGGGGGTGATAGACAGTGGGGGTGCATGCGTTCGATGTGCTGGGGGATCCGGTTCGGCGACGGATCCTGGAGCTGCTGGCGGAGGGGGAGAAGTGTGCGGGGGACGTCTGCGGGGTGATCGGGACGGAGTTCGGGATCTCCCAACCTGCGGTCTCCCAGCATCTGCGGGTGCTGCGGGACAACGGATTCGCCACCGTACGCCCACAGGGCACCCGACGGCTCTACGCGGTGGATCCGCAGCCGCTGCGGGAGGTCGACGCCTGGCTCGACACCTTCCGTCGATTCTGGACCCCTCCCCTGCACGCCCTCGCCACCGAGCTGGCCCGGGGCAGACGGGAACGCCGACTGCACCCACCGACCGACGACCACCCCACCGCCACCGCCACCGAGGAGTGACCGATGATCGACGTGAACCACCAGATCGACGCCGTGCAACGCCAGGTCGGCACCCGTACGCTGCCCGCCGGGAAGGCCCGGGTGACCACCATCAGTCAGACGTACGACGCGTCCGTGGAAGACGTCTGGGACGCCTGCACCAACCCCGAGCGGATCCCCCGGTGGTTCCTGCCGATCAGCGGTGACCTGCGGCTACACGGGCGATACCAGCTGGAGGGCAACGCGGGCGGCACCGTCGAGGAGTGCGACCCGCCGAAGGGCTTCACCGCCACCTGGGAGTTCGGCGGCGAGACGAGCTGGATCGAGGTACGGATCGGAGAAGACCCCGCCGGGGGCACCCGGTTCGAGTTGGCGCACATCGCCCACGTCGACGACGAACGGTGGAAGGAGTACGGCCCGGGCGCGGCGGGCGTCGGGTGGGACAGCGCCCTGCTCGGGCTGGCCCTGCACCTGGCCTCGGGTGCCGGAATGGACCCGGCCGAGGGGGCGCTCTGGGCGGGCACCGAGGAGGGTCGGCAGTTCATGACCCTGGCCAGCGAGCGCTGGTACGCCGCCGCCGTGGCCGACGGAACCGACCCGGAGCAGGCGCGGGCGGCAGCCGACCGGACCACCGCGTTCTACACCGGCACCACCCCGGCCTGACCGTACGCACTGGTGCGCCACCTCGGCCGCAATCCTGTGGGCCTGGCGATCGCGCGCGGCCCGGGGGCCCCTTGGGCGGGGCGAGGGCGCAGCCCGGGGGCCCTTTAAGCGAGGCAATCGCACGGCCCGGGGGCCCTTTAAGCGAGGCAATCGCACGGCCCGGGGGCCCCTTGGGCGAGGCAATCGCACGGCCCGGGGGCCCTTGGGCGAGGCAATCGCACGGCCCGGGGGCCCTTTGGCCGGGGCGGGGGCGCGGCTTGAGGGGCCTGTGGGCGGCGCTGTCGGGCGGTCGAGCGGGTAACGTGCTGCCACGTGAGCGCCGTACCCTTCTCGCACTGCTCCTTCTGCGGCACCGGCTACCCGGAGTCGGCCGGTTGGCCCCGCAACTGCACGGGCTGCGGCGAAACCGTGTGGCGCAACCCCCTGCCGGTCGCCGTCGCCGTCCTGCCGGTGCGGACCGACACCGGGCTGGGGGTGGTGGTGGTCCGCCGGGACATCGAGCCCGCCCGTGGCGAGCTGGCGCTGCCGGGCGGCTTCATCGAGTACGGCGAAGAGTGGTCCGACGCGCTGGTCCGGGAGCTGCGGGAGGAAACCGGCCTGGTCGCCCCGGCCGCCCAGGCCGAACTGTTCGCTGTGCACGGCGCACCGGCAGGCGGCACAATCATGATCTTCGGTACGTTGCCGGAGCGCCCCGCCGACGAACTGCCCCCGTCCGCCCCCACCGAGGAGGCGACCGAGTGGCTGGTGCTCACCGAACCCCGGGAGCTGGCCTTCGACACCCACACCCGGGTCCTCGCCGACTTCCTCGCCGGGCGGTGACCCGTCGTGTGGTCGGCGGACGGTGAGCCGTCGAGTGGTCGGTGGGCGGTGACCCGTCGTGTGGTCGGTGGGCGGTGAGCCGTCGAGTGGTCGGTGGGCGGTGACCGTCGTGGTCGGCGGTGACCCGACCCGACGACTCGTCGTCCTGCTGGCCCTGGCGGCCTCCGCGTTCGCCTTCCCGAGGCGGCCCCCAGAGGGGCCGCATCCTTCCAAGATCTCCGACGCCCCGACGAGACGCGCAGCGGGTCAACGGGTGGAAGGTGAGGAGGTCAGTGGGTCAGGAGGTCGGCGTGGGCGGCGCGGAGACGTTCGAGGGCGGGGTCGCCGCCGGGCTGGGCGCGGCGGTCGAGCTCGGCCCAGGCGGCGGCGAGGGCGTCGGTGACCGCACGCAGCTCGGCGGCGTGCCGACGGGCGCTCTGCTGGTGGGCGGCGTCGAGTCGGCGGGCCCACCCGGCGGTGACGGCGGCGATCCGGTCGGCGTCGGCGCGGGCCTGGGCCAGGGTGCGGGCTGCGGCGGCGGGCACGATCGCGGCGACGGGGCGGGTGTCCCGGTCGCGGGTGACGATGGTGACGGTGTCGGTCAACTCGGCCATGGCGACGATCTGGGTCAGCCGGGTGCGAGCCTCCCGCAGCGGGAGGGCGCGTGGCTGACCGTCGTCGTGGGGTAGAGCGGTGGCAACCATGCGTCGATGGTGCAACACGGGTACGACATTCCAGCCGTACCGTTGTCGATGCCCGGCACCCCCGGCCGTGCAGGTCGGCGGGATTCCCGTCAGGATGGCGGGCATGAAGTGGGTAAACCGTGCCGTACCAGCCGCCGTCGCCGCGCTCGCGGCCCTCGCCGCCCGGGACCTGCTCCAGCGTGACCATGCCCTGCTGCGCAACTATCCACTGATCGGTCGGGCCCGGTACCTGTTGGAGTCGATCGGGCCGGAGCTGCGCCAGTACATCGTCGCCGGCAACGACGAGGAACGACCCTTCACCCGGGACCAGCGCCGCTGGGTGTACGCCTCGGCGAAACAGGAGAACAACTACTTCGGTTTCGGTACCGACAACGACGTCGAGCACACCGCCGGGTACCCGGTGATCATGCATCGGACGTTCGGTCGGCCGGTCCCGCCGTCGGTTCCGTCGGCGGGGCAGGACGTGCTGTTGCCCAGCGCGAAGGTGCTCGGGGCGGCTCGGGGCCGGACACACGCCTTCCGGCCCGAGTCGGTGGTGAACATCGCCGGGATGAGTTTCGGGTCGCTCTCCGGTCCGGCGGTGGCCGCGCTCAACGAGGGGGCGGCGCTGGCCGGGTGCCTGCACAACACCGGTGAGGGCGGGTTGTCGCCGTACCACCGGCGGGGCGGGGAGTTGATCTTCCAGCTGGGCACCGCGTACTTCGGGTGCCGCGACGAGCGGGGGCGGTTCGACCTGGGCCGCCTCAGGGACCTCGTCGCCGAGGCTCCGGTACGGGCGTTGGAGATCAAGCTCAGTCAGGGGGCGAAGCCCAGCCTCGGTGGGCTGCTGCCGGGGTCGAAGGTGTCGGCGGAGATCGCGGCGGCCCGGGGAATCCCCGTCGGGCAGGACTGCGTCAGCCCGTCCCGGCACGCCGAGTTCTCCGACTGCGACAGCCTCCTGGACTGGGTGGAGCTGCTCGCCGCCGAGACCGGACTGCCGGTGGGGATCAAGTCGGCCGTCGGTGACATTAGCTTCTGGACCGAACTCGCCGACCTGATGCGCGACACCGACCGGGGCGTGGACTTCGTCGCCGTCGACGGCGGGGAGGGTGGCACCGGAGCCGCCCCGCTGATCTTCACCGACGCGGTCTCGCTGCCGTTCCAGCAGGGGTTCACCCGGGTCTACCGGACCTTCGCCGAGCGGGAGCTGCACTCCGACGTGGTCTTCGTCGGCTCCGGCAAGCTCGGCCTGCCCGAGAACGCGGTGATGGCCTTCGCGCTCGGCTGCGACATGGTGTCGGTGGGGCGGGAGGCGATGCTGGCCATCGGGTGCATCCAGGCCCAACAGTGTCACGCCGACTCCTGCCCGACCGGGGTGGCCACCCAGAACCGGTGGCTGGCCCGAGGACTCGACCCGGCGTCGAAGGCGGTACGGGCGGCGAACTACCTGCGGACCCTGCGCCGGGACCTGATCAAGGTGGCCGAGGCGTGCGGGGTGGAACACCCCGGCCTGATCGGCACCGACTCGGTGGAGATCCTCGACGGGCGGACCTCGTCCACCCCGCTGCGGGAGGTGTACGGCTACCGTCCGGAGTGGGGAATGCCGTCGGCGGCCGACCAGGCCGAGATCGTCAGGCTGATGGCGGGTACCGCCCCGCAGGGCGGCAGCGCCGAGCCCTCCGCCACCGCCGTCGGCTGACCGACCCGGCCCGCCTGACCAGGGCAGGGACACGGGCGGCTTCGCCGCAGCAGGCTGGGCGGTGGGGACGGCCCGTGTCAGCAGGGTGGGCCGTGACCACGGTCCGTGTCAGCAGGGTGGGGTGGTCGGGCGGGTCAGGTAGACCAGGGGCCCGGGGTCGGGGACCACCGCCTCGGTGAAACCCAGCCGCTCGTAGAACCGGCGGGCACCGAGGTTGGTGGCCGACATCGCCAGATAGACCGACGGTACGCCGACGGCGTGCAGCCCGGTCAGGAACCGGGCCATCAGCCGTCGACCGTGCCCCTGCCCCTGCCACCGGGGCAGCAGGTCGATGTGCAGGTGCGCCGGGTGGTCGGCGAGCGCCGGCACCACCATCCGCTCCGGGTGGTGGTGACTGTCGACGGTGGCCTCCTCCGGGGTGGCCGGTGGGCGGGTCGGGACCGGATACCGGTGCGCCACCCGGGGGATCCACTCGTCGCGGTAGCGGCGGACGAACGTGGGGGTGTCCGCGGTGCCGAGGACGTACCCCACGGCGCGTCCGGTCCCGTCGTCGAGGACGTACGCGTGCTCCGGTTCGAGGGTCACGTAGGGGGCCGCGTACAGGTCGCCCATCAGGAGGTCGGTGGAGTAGGTCCCCCGGGCGTCCCCGCCGTCGGCGGCGGTGCGTACGCAGATGTCGTAGACCGCGTCCAGGTCGGTCGGGGCGTAGGGACGGATGAAGGGTTCCACGGCACCTGCCCGGTCGGGGAATGGGGACGGTCACCCTACCCGGGACCGGGCCGTCCCGGCTGACCCGTCCGGGCTCCGACGACCCTGGTCCAGCCGGCCACCCGACCACCGGCCACCGGCCACCGGCGGGGGTGGCCGGGCGGTGGACGGCGGCTCGTGGTGAGCAGAACGCTGAGGGAAAGAGGCTCACCCGGTGAGGGCGAGCAGGGTGTGCCGAGGGTCCGGGCGGTATGCCTGCTCGGTGTCGAGCAGCAGCCCGAGGTCGGCGAGGCGTTCCCGGGTGCCGGTGACGACGACGTCGCGGCGCATCGCCGCCCGTAGCGCGTCGATCACCCGGCGGTAGCCCGGGATCGGGGCGGCTCCGGTGTGGAAGGTGTACCACCACTGGCCGTTGAGGAACTTGATCAGCTCGTCGGCCAGGTGGTCGTCGTCGGCCAGGGCGGTCGCCGCGCGGACCTCGTCGCGCAGCCCGCACTGGTGCAGCACGTGGGCCAGCATCTGCGGGGTGGTCATCGCGGGCAGACGCCGGTCCCGGCACCGGACCCCGGCGAAGGCCAGTGGGGCGCCGAGCGCCGGGGACGACCAGACCGGCAGGCTCGCCACGTAGCCCAGGGGGGCGATGGGATCGGCGAGTCCGGCGACGTGGACGCCGGGGATCCGACCCACCGCGTACGTGCCGTCGCGCACCCCCTCGCTGTCGTGCATCACCCGCAGCTGGTCGGCGTCGAGGAACAGGACGTGCACGTCGAGTCGGGTGCCCCGGGTGGCCGGAGCGTGCAGCAGCAGCTCACCGTAGAGGTATCCCTGCCCGTGGATGCCGCCGGCGACCACGTCGGCGTCGGCGAGGGACGCCCGCAGGACGGGAACGACACTGCCCCCGGGCGGGGTGGCGTACCGGTAGTGGGTGAACTTCAGGTGCAGGGTGCCCGGGTTCCGGTTGGCGCCGTAGGCGAGCACTGCGTACCGCTGCGCCAGGGTCGGCAGGCCCCGCCCGGCGAGGAGGGCGTCGAGCGGTTCGTCGCCGACGGCGTACCCACCGTCTGCGGTGCTCGTCACCGGCAGGACCCGGTCACCGGCGAGGAGGTAGTGCCCCGGCGGGCAGGCCCCCGGGTAGGTCTCCGGGAACCGGCGGGCGGGCCGCCAGTCGGCGACCCGGGAGCCCTGCGTCGTGGTGCTGGTGGTCATCTGTCACTCTCGTGTCGTTCGTGCCCGCCCGGTCGGTCGGCGACCACCACGGCGATGCCGTCGAGGACCCGGTGCAGACCGAACTCGAAGGCGTGTTCGGGACTGTAGGCCGCACCGTACGCCTGCCCGGCTGCGGTGCCGACCCGGGCCGCTGTCGGATAGCCGCCCCCGGCGGCGAACAGCTCCAGCCAGGGGGCGTGCGCCTGCCACCACTGCCCCTCGGTCAACCCGGTCTCCCGCTCCAGTTCGGACTGGTCCACCGCCGCCCGGGCGGCGCTGCGGACGTGGCCGAGCAGGAGGGTGAGGACCCCGTCCATCTCGACGTCGGTGAGGCCGATCGCGTCGACGGCGGTCAGCTCGTAGTCGTACTTGGCCAGCAGGTGGGGGCCGAGGACCGGGCGGGCGGTCTCGGCCCGCAGCAGCCACGGGTGCCGCCGGTACAACGCCCAGTTCTCCCGGGCGATCTGCTCCAGACGGACCCGCCATCCGGTGAGGTCGGCGGGGCGGGCGGTCTCCGCGTACACGGTGTCGATCATCACGTTGACCAGTTCGGTCTTGCCCGGCACATAGGTGTAGACCGACATGGTGCCCACGCCGAGCGCCTCACCGACCCGACGCATCGTCACCGCGTCGAGCCCCTCGGCGTCGGCGATGTCGATGCCCTGCCGGACGATCCGGTCGACGCTCAACGGTGGGCGTGCGCCCCGGCTGACCGGCTCCCGGGTCCGCCAGAGCAGCGCCAGGCTGCGCGCGGGGTCGACGACTGTCCTGCGGTCACCGGCCATGGGGTACATCATGCCCGGCCTCCGGGTCGCAGGTCTCCCGCCCCGTACCGCAGTCGGCGTCGACCACCTCGGACCTGCCGCCGCCGGGTCGGGGGAAGCGGATCGGGCCGGCGCCCTGCAGGCCCAGGACGTCGTCCGGGTTGGAGTACGGGCAGGAGGTCAGGGAGAGACATCCACAGCCGATGCAGGCGGCGAACCGGTCCCGCAGGGCGATGAGTTCCTCGATCCGCCCGGTCAGCTCGTCGCGCCACTGCTCGGAGATCCGGGCCCAGTCCCGGGTCGTGGCGACCTCACCGTCCGGGAACTGGTCGAGGGCCTCCTTGACCTGCCGCAGGGGGACCCCGAGCCGCTGGGCGGTCCGGATGAACGCGATGACCCGCAGGGTGTCGCGTCGGTACTCGCGGTGGTTGGTGCTGGTCCGGCGGCTGCGGATCAGTCCGACCCGCTCGTAGTAGTGCAGGGCCGAGACGGCAACCCCGGCGCGGCGCGCCACCTGTCCCGGAGAGAGCCAGAGGACCTGCGGGTCGAGCTGCGGCATGGGGTCGGACTCCTCGGTGTCACGTCTGTCGCACCGGCGGCTCACCCGGAACGGGGGCACCGGTCGGGACGACGGGTGCCGTCCTGCCCCCAGCCTGCGATCTCAACCGCAGTTGAGGTCAACCCGTCGGCGGAGGCGGTGCGACGGTCAGGACACTGGTGCGCAGGCGACCGGAACCAGGTCCCCGGCCAGTGACGCCACGCTCATCCGCACGTCGCGCCGCAGCCGCTGCCGTACGTGCAGGTAGAGGCTGCTGACCCGGCGGGCCTGCTCCTCGTCGAGGCAGGTGACCAGGCGCAGCCGGGCCGGCACCTGGACGCTCATGACCGCACCCTCGGCGAGCACCGTCATCCAGTCCTTCTTGGCGATGCGCTGTTGCAGCAGCCGCAGGTTCTCGGTGAACAGGTACGTGTCGGCGGGGGTCTCCTCGTCGTGCAGCCCCTCCCCCAGCCCCCAGGCGGCGCGTACGCCGATCAACGGGTCGGGGTCCGGCCGCCCCGAGGGCACCGGGTCGGTCCCCCGCCGGGTGCCGGCCCCGGGGGCGGACGGGCCGACCTGGGCGGTCACCTCGGCCGGGACCAGCACCTGCACCAGGACCCCGGACCGGCCCCGCCCGCCCAGCGCCGCCGGGGGCAGCCGGGGGTCCAGCACCCGGGTCGGTGCCGGCCAGCGCAGGACCTCGTGGACGGCGTCGGTGAGCCGGTTCAGCCCGGCCACGTCGAGGAAGCTGGGCGCGGTGCTCGGCTGCGGCAGCGGACCGCCGGTGGAGCGCCGCACCACCAGGCGTGGGTCGGGCTGCCCGGTGATCGCCTGCAACCGGGCGTACGCCCCGGCGAGCACCCGGCGAAGGTCGTCGGTCTCGGCGGGGAGCAGGTCGTCCGGGGAGAGCGCGGTCAGACAGAACGACGTCGGCAGGGGCACCTCGTCGGCGAGTTCGTTCATGCAGGCGAACTCCCCGCCGACCAACTCCGGACGGCGCGCACCGGCGTCGGCGGCGAAGTAGACGCAGGGCCGGCGACTGTATTCGCTACCAGGCGCAGCCACGTTCCCGGCATCCTCCGTATCAGTTTGCGGGTGGCCACCCGCGAGGTGGCCGCGTCGACCGCCGTACACCGTCTCCAGGAGCATCGGGGTGCCTCAGGCTACACCCTCTGCCGAATCGGTCAGCAATCCGTACAGATGCCTGCGCGATCCCCCGGACACCCCGTTTCACTCACGTTCCGTGACGAAGCTGTCGGAATGCCACGTCATCGGGGCTGCCTGCACAATTAGTAGGCGTCGAGACGGTAACACGGGTACGAACGGGCCGACAGTGGCCAGACGAAGTCACCCAGGGTCACCTGATCGACTCGGGTTCCCGGGGCTCGCCGAAGCGCTCCGAGAGGGCGTACCGGGTCAGCACCACGTCCCCCAGTTGTCGGACCTCGGCCACCCGGGCCCGCCGCCCGGAGTGCCAGGGGAACCGACCCTCGCCGACGAAGCGGGGAGCCTGCCGGTCCCCGACGAAGAAGGGGGCCACCACCAGGTGCAGTTCGTCGGCGAGCCCGGCACGCAGGAACTGCGCGTGCACCCCTCCCCCGCCCTCGACCATCAATCGGCGGACCCCCCGTCCGGCCAGGTCCACCAGGGCCCGTTCCAGGTCGACGGGCTCGCCGCCGTCGACCACCGTGGCCCGGTCGCCGAGACGTTCCCGGGCCTTGGCCACCGCCTGCGAGGCGCAGTAGACGATCCGCTCGGTCTCCCCGGTGGTGAAGAAGCGGGCCTGCGGGTCGAGGTCACCCCCACCTGTCACCGTCACCTTCGCCGGTGACTCGGGCAACCCCCGGGCGACCCGGTCCCGGCGGCGGCGCGGCGAACGCACCAGCAGCCGGGGGTCGTCACGGCGAACCGTCTGCGCGCCGACCAGGATCGCGTCGCAGTCGGCCCGTACCGCGTCGACCCGGTCCAGGTCCTCGGCGTTCGACAGCAGCAGCCGTTCCTCGGTGGCGTCGTCGATGTACCCGTCGATCGAAGCGGCACAGCTGAGCAGCACGTACGGTCGTCGGGTCACAGTCACCCCACGAACGGCAGATCGGCGGTGCGCGCCCGGCTGGCCTTCGCCGCCAGGTAGCCGGCGTTCGCCGGGGAGAGGAACACCCCGGTCGGCTCGACCCGGGCCACCTCGGCGCCGAGCCGGTCGAGCTGCTCGGCCTTGTCCGGGTTGTTGGTGAGCAGGGCGATCCGGGACGCCCCGACGGCGGCCAGCATCTGCGCGGCCACCGTGTAGTCGCGCTCGTCCTCCCCGTGCCCCAGTGCCACGTTCGCCTCGTAGGTGTCCAGCCCGGCGTCCTGCAACGCGTACGCGTCGAGTTTGGCGTACAGGCCGATGCCCCGGCCCTCCTGACGCAGGTAGAGCAGGAACCCACCGGCCTCGGCGATCCGCTCGACCGCCTCCCGCAGTTGGGGGCCGCAGTCACACCGCTGGCTGCCGAACACGTCCCCGGTCAGGCACTCGCTGTGCGGGCGGACCAGGACGACGGAGCCGTCCGGCTGCCGCTCGACTGCGGACTCCCACTCCCCCAGCCCGAGCGCCAGGTGCTCCCGACCGTCGACCAGCCCGGTGAAGGTGAACACCCGGGCGGTGGTGGCGTACCCGTCGGGGAACTCCAGCGGCACCGTGACCTGGGTCCGGATCGTTGCGACAGGCAGTGCTTCGTACATGCGTTCCTCCGTCAGACGTTGCCGGACCGCGCCGACACGTTCGTACCGGTGTACGGACACTCAACCACCCACGACGCTTTCCCGCCCGGGAGCGGGTACCCGAATACGTCGAACGATCAGCACGAACGCACCCGGGAGGCTGGCCGCGAGTACCAGTGCCCCGTACACCATGGCGGTGCTCACACCCTGGGCTGCGGTCAGCCCGGCGGCGGCGAACGCCCAGGCCGCCACCCCTTCGCGCGGGCCGAATCCGGCGACGTTCAACGGCAGGATCATCGCCATCAGGGCCAGCAGGGTCAGCGGGAGCAGCCGGGACAGCGGGGCGTCGGCACCGACCACCCGGGCGGCGAGCAGGAAGGTGGCCAGGTGGCCGGCGAAGGCCACCACGGTGGCCAGCAGGACACCCGCCCAGACCCGCCCGGCGAGCAGGCCGTGCCGGATGTCGGCGGCGGCCCCCCGGACCGTCCGGGCCCACCGCGACGGCCCGGAGCGGGGCAGGAGTCGGGCCGACAGCACCACCGCGACGCCCCCGGCCACCGTCACGGCGGCCACGAACGGCAGGTAGCGCTGCACCGGGGAGGGCAGGGCGCAGAGCAGGACCAGGGCCACCCCGACCTGGATCACCTGGCCGGCGAGCCGTTCCCAGACCACCGACCGGACGCCCCGACCGACGTCGCCGACGTCCCGGCCGTGCCGGACGGCCCGGTGTACGTCGCCGAGGACCCCGCCGGGAAGTGTGCAGTTGAGGAAGACCGCCCGGTAGCAGTGCGCCACGGCGGTGCCCAACGGCAGCCGTACCCCGAGTCCCCCGGCGACCAGGCTCCACCGCCACGCCCCGCAGACCGTGGTCAGGACGCCGATCCCGAGCGCCGCCGCCAGGGCCGGGCCGTCGATCATCCGGAGCCCGTCCAGGACCGGGCCGGTGCCGACCTGCCAGAGCAGCACGCCGATCAGGGCCACCCCGGCGAGCGTGCGCAGCAGGGGCCCCCGGGAGGACGTCTCGGCGTCGGCACCGCTTCCCACCCGGACCTCCCGAAGATCATCATCTGCTGCCGGGAGGTACGCAGCCCGCCCCCGAAAGGTTCACCAGTCGCCCGGTCGAGCCGGGCTCACCCGCAGCCGGCGAGCAGGTCGGTGTGGTCGACCTCGACGTGCAGTCGACCCTCGGCCGCCTCGCTCCGCCGACGACGAGCGTATCCGACCGCTGCTTCGGCCAGCTCAGGACGGGTCTCCACGGCCGCCTCCAGCCACCCGGCGAGCCAGTGCAGCGCCAGCGCGGAGTCCTCGGAACCGAGCCGCCACGGGCTCGACCGGACCTGGACGGGCACCCCGTGCCGACCGAAGGCGTCCACCACCGCCTCCACCGCGTCCGGGCCGAGCAGGGCCCGCCCCTCGGTGGTGCGCCGCTGGTGGGCGTTGAAGGCCTCGGTGAACTCGGCGTCGAGCGGGTCGGCCGGGGCGAACCGGACCCGACCGACCACCGAGACCATGAACAGGGCCGGACACCCGGCCCCCGCGCAGGAGTCGACCATCCGCCGCGCCTCGGCCTCGGTGAGCATGTCCAGCAGCGCCGAGGCGGTGACCAGGGCGGCCCCGGAAAGGTCGGCGGGGGTCAACCGGGTGATGTCGGTACGGCGGGTCTCGGCGGTCACCGCACCCCCGTCGACGGCGGCTACCGCCGCCATCCCCGCCGTCGCCCGAGCCAGCAGGTCGTCGTCGCGGTCGTACATGACCCAGTGTTGCGGCCCGGGCAGCTGCGGGGCGAGCCACCTGCCCATCGACCCGGTGCCGGTGCCCAGGTCGTGGATGACGTGCGGGCCGGGGCCGGTCAACCGACGGCGCACCGGGTCGACCAGTTCCACGGCGCGGGCCGCCGCGTCGGCGTCCTCCCGCAGCCGCAGCCAGTCCGCGAAGGTCAGCTCGTCGATCATGCGGTCGCCCCTTTCAGGACCTGTGCGAGGCGGGCCGACGTGCTCGGCCAGCCGGGAAGGGTGTCGCGGCGGGCCCGCGCGGCGGCACGCAGCTCGTCGCGCAGGTCGCCGTCGTCGAGCCAGCGCCGCAACGCGTCGGCCAGCGCCGCCGGGTCGTCCGGGGGCACCAGCAGTCCGGGGACGACGCCGTCCGGGGTCCGCCCCACCGCCTCGGGAACCCCACCGACGGTGGTCGCCACCACCGGCACCCCGTGGGCGAGCGCCTCGGCGACCACCATCCCGTACGTCTCGGACCGTGAGGCCAGCACCAGCAGGTCCGCCCGGGAGTACGCGGCGGCCAGCCGGGCGCCGGTGAGCGGGCCGACCCGGCGTACCCGTTCGTCGAGGTCGTACGCGCGGACCCGGGCGTCGAGCCGGGCGGCGGTCTCCGGGGCGACGGTCGGTGAACCGACAAGGGTGCAGGTCCAGTCCCTGTCGACAAGGGTGGCCAGGGCGTCCACCAGCACGTCGTGCCCCTTGAGCGGAGTCAGGGCCGCGACGCAGAGCAGCCCACCGCCGGTCCCGGTACCCGGGCTCGGAGTCGGAGTCGGAGCCGTGGCCGGGGACGGAGACGTGGCCGGGGACGGGTCGACGGGGTCCACCCCCGGTACGGCCACTGTCACCCGACCGGCGGGCAGGGCGTACCTGTCGAGCAGTAGGCGGCGGGTCCACTCGCTGGTGGTGACCACGGCGGCGGCCCCGGCGAGAGCGCGGGCCTCGGCCGGGTCGTCCATCGCCATGTGGACCAGCACGACCAGGCGGACCCGGTCGACGTGCGGAGCGAGGACGTCGGGCACCGCCGAGGCGACCAGACCGTCGGCGAGGACCACCCCGCCGTCCGGGACGCCGTCCAGGACCCGGGCCAGCTCGGAGCGGGCCCGGTCGTCCGGGTGCGGCCACGCCCCGGCGACGGGATGCTCGCGGACCGTCCAGCCTGCGTCGGCGAGACCGTCGAGGACCCGGCGGTCGTAGTGGTTGCCCCCGCTGGGGGTGGCCGGGTCGTCGATGTCGTTCGGCAGCACCACGTCCACCACCGGCCCGGCGAGCTGCCCGGCGGCTGTCGAGCCCACACCGGGCAGCTCGGGTCGCATGCTGTTACAGCGACCGCTCGTAGCTGCACCAGGCCACGTGCGACTCGTGCAGGGTGACAGTGATACCGGCCAGGGTACGGGCGGACTCGCCCAGGGCACCCGCCTTCGCCCGGTCGGCGAGCCGGTCGGCGATGGTGCGGGCCAGGACCTCGGTGGTGGTGTTCTGCCCCTCGAAGTCGGGCTCGTCGTCGAGGTTGCGGTAGTTGAGCTGCGCCAGGACCGCCTTCAACTCGTCGGTGACGAGGCCGATGTCGGCGACGATCCCGTCGGCGTCGAGCTCGGCCCGCCGGAGGGTGGCGTCCACCACGAAGGTGGCACCGTGCAGCCGCTGGGCCGGGCCGAACACCTCGCCCCGGAAACTGTGGGCGATCATGATGTGGTCCCGAACGGTGACGCTGAACATGGTCTCACTCTCCGTCGTAGTCGATCACATGGCAGAGCGCCGACAACCGCCCGGCGGACACGTCGTCGAGCACCCGGGGCAGCTCCGCGAAGGGCGACCGGCCGGTGATCAGCGTGTCGAACACCGGGTCGGCGAGGAGGTCCAGGGCCAGGGCGAGGCGGTCGGCGTAGCGGCGGCTGCTGCGGCGGGCCGGGGACACCATACCGACCTGGCTGCTGCGCACCGTCAACCGTCGGGAGTGGAAGGCACCGCCCAGCTCGACAGTCACCGGCCGGTCGCCGTACCAGCTCATCTCCAGGAGGGTGCCCTCCGGCGCGAGCAGGTCGAGGCCACGTTGCAGCCCCTGCCCGCTGGCGCTGGCGTGCACCACCAGGTCCCGGCCGGTGGCCGCGTCCTGCGGGTGGGCGAACCCCACCCCCAGGGCGGCGGCGATCCCGGCCCGACCCGGGTCGACGTCGACGAGCTGCACGTCGACGCCGGGGAAGCGGGCGAGCAGGGCGGCCACACAGCTGCCGACCATCCCGGCACCGATCACCGTGACCCGGTCGCCGACCAGCGGCGGAGCGTCCCAGAGGGCGTTGACGGCGGTCTCCACCGTCCCGGCCAGCACCGCCCGCGAGGCGGGCACCCCGTCCGGTACGCGGGTCACCGCGTCGACGGGGACGACGTACGCACTCTGGTGCGGGTACAGGCAGAAGACGGTCCGCCCGACGAGGTCGTCGGGGCCGGCCTCGACGACGCCGACGTTGAGGTAGCCGTACTTGACCGGGGCGGGGAAGTCCCCCTCCTGGAACGGGGCGCGCATGGAGGCGTACTGGTCGGTGGGGACCCGGCCGGTGAAGACGAGGGTCTCGGTGCCCCGGCTCAGTCCGGTGTGCAGGGTGCGGACCAGCACCTCGTCCGGGCCGGGATCGGGCACCGACACCGTCCGGATCTCGCCCGCACCGGGTGAGCGTAACCAGAAGGCGTACGCCTCTCTCGGCATCCTCACTTCTCCTTGCGTCGTGTACCCGATCGCGACCGGGGGTAGGTGATCTGCATCCACGGCGAACTGTTGGGGCGAATTTCCCGTGTTCCCTGTCAGCGAGTTTCCGATCATAGCCACGGAGGAACGGTGCCAACGGTTCGAACGGGTCCGGTTGTCGGACTGATCGCGCAGGTCCTCCTGCTGGCGGGGCTCGCCTCGACAGTCGGCCTCTCGGCGGCCGGATGGGCTGCCGGCGTCGGGTACGGCGTCGTCCTCTGCCTCACTCTCAGCAACGGCCTGCGACGCAGCGCAGCGGACCGGCTCGGACCGGCCGATCGGGTGACGCTGAGTCGGGCGATCCTGGTCGGCGGGGTCACCGCCCTGGTGGTGGACCCCGCCCCGGCCCCGGTGGCGTTGCTCGTCGGGCTGGCCGGGGTGGCGTTGGCCATGGACGCGGTGGACGGTCAGGTGGCCCGGCGCACCGGGACGAGCAGCGCCCTGGGAGCGCGGTTCGACATGGAGGTCGACGCCTTCCTCATCCTGGTGCTCAGCGTGTACCTGGTCCCCCCGGTCGGGGGTTGGGTCCTGGCCATCGGCCTGATGCGGTACGTCTTCGTCGCCGCGAGCTGGGTGCTGCCCTGGATGCGCGGCTCGTTGCCGCCCCGGAGGTGGCGCAAGGTGGTCGCCGCGGTGCAGGGGGTGGCCCTGGCGGTCGCGGCGGCACAGGTGCTGCCCGCCGTCGCCTCGGTCGGGGTGGTCGTGGTGGCCCTGGCGCTGCTCGTCGAGTCGTTCGGCCGGGACGTCACCTGGTTGTGGCGGCACCGCCCGGCCGACGTGGCGACCGTCCCGGTGGCCACTGGCGGGGCACCTGTCGCCGTCCGCCCCGGCCGACCCGGTTCCGCGTCGACGACGGGTCACGGCACCGCCATCGCTACGCCGGTGGTGGGCCACGGCACCGCCATCGCCTCGCCGGTGGTCGTCCGCCCCGCCTCGGCCACCCCGGTCGGCG
>NZ_JBEPEQ010000088.1:0-25747 GCF_040300925.1 Micromonospora sp. NPDC000207 | reverse complement strand
GGCCACCCCGGCCGGGCCGGAGACCCCGTCGACCGGCACCGGGTTCGGCACGCAGACCCCGTCGGCCCCGCCGTTCGGGCAGCCCCCCTCGGCCGAGCCCACCCAGGCGATCCCCAGCCGTCCGGCGGACGAGAACGAGGGGTTCCAGAACCGTCCGGCGGACGCGACGGAGGCGATCCCGAGCCGTCCGGCGGACGCGACCGAGGCCGTGCAGACCCAGTCGATCCCGAGCCGTCCGACCGACGCGACGGAGGCGGTGCAGACCCAGTCGATCCCCGGCCGTCCGGCGGACGCCACCGAGGCGGTGCAGACCCAGGCCATCCCGCCGCAGCGTGGTGACGACACCGAGGCGGTCACCGGCCGCGACGGTGACAGCGACCGTACGCAGCCGTTCACCTCGCGTACCGACCCGAGCTGATCCGTCTGTCCGCCCACCGGGTGGTCCCGGGCCGACCCGCCGCCGTCGAGGTGTCGGGTCGGCGGCCGGGTCGGCCGTGGGCGGGGGCACCGTCGTGGGCCGGGCGGGCAATAGGCTGTGCGGATGGTTGATCGCACCGAGCCCGGCCCCACCGTGGAGAGCACCCGCCGTGCTCTGCGTCGGGCGGCGACCGGACGGACGCTCGACGTGGCCGAGGCCACCGCCCTGCTGGCTGCCCGCGACGACGACCTGGCGGAGCTGCTCCGGATCGCCTCGGGTGTCCGTGACGCGGGCCTGCGGGAGGCGGGCCGTCCCGGCATCGTGACGTACTCGAAGAAGGTCTTCATCCCCCTGACCCGGCTCTGCCGGGACCGCTGCCACTACTGCACCTTCGCCACCGTGCCGCACCGCCTGCCGGCGCCGTTCCTGGACCGGGACGAGGTGCTCGACGTCGCCCGCGCGGGGGCCGCCCAGGGCTGCAAGGAAGCCTTGTTCACCCTCGGTGACCGGCCGGAGGAACGCTGGCCGGCGGCGCGCCGGTGGCTCGACGAACGCGGCTACGACTCGACTGTGGACTACCTACGGGCCTGTGCGGTCGCGGTGCTGGAGGAGACCGGGCTGCTGCCGCACCTCAACCCCGGTGTGCTCTCCTGGTCGGAGCTGCAACGACTCAAGCCGGTGGCACCGAGCATGGGGATGATGCTGGAGACCACAGCCTCCCGGCTCTGGTCCGAGCCGGGAGGCCCGCACTTCGGGTCGCCCGACAAGGAGCCGGCGGTACGCCTGCGGGTGCTCGACGACGCCGGTCGGGTGGGGGTGCCCTTCACCACCGGAATCCTGATCGGCATCGGGGAGACCCCCGCCGAGCGGGTCGACGCGATCTTCGCCATCCGCCGGGCGCACCGTGAGTACGGCCACCTCCAGGAGGTGATCGTGCAGAACTTCCGGGCGAAGCCGGACACCGCGATGGGCGGCATGCCCGACGCCGAGCTGCACGACCTGGCCGCCACCGTGGCGGTGAGCCGGGTCCTGCTCGGGCCGAAGGCCCGCATCCAGGCCCCGCCGAACCTCATCGAGGGGGAGTACGACCTGCTGTTGCGCGCCGGGATCGACGACTGGGGTGGTGTCTCCCCGCTGACCCCGGACCACGTCAACCCGGAGCGTCCCTGGCCGCAGCTGGACGAGCTGGCCCGGCACACGACGAACGCCGGTTTCACACTGCGGGAGCGGCTCACCGTCTACCCGGAGTACGTCCGGGCCGGCGACCCGTGGCTGGATCCTCGGCTGCTGCCGCACGTGCGGGCGTTGGCCGATCCGCAGACCGGGCTGGCCGTCGAGTCCGCCCGACCGGTGGGGCTGCCCTGGCAGGAGCCGGACGAGGGGTACGGCGGGCGGACCGACCTGCACGTCGACATCGACGTCACCGGACGGACCGGGGATCGGCGGGGCGACTTCGACCACGTCTACGGCGACTGGTCGGCGGTGGCCGGGCAGGCCGAGGCGAGTGGGGCGGCGGGCCGCTCGGCGGCCGGGACCGGTGCCGCCGACCTGAGGGCCGGGTTGCGCCTGGCGGCCACTGATCCGGCGGCGCTGCTGGAGCCCGGAAACGGGGACGCGGCGATGGCGCTCTTCGCCGTCGAGGGTCCGGCGCTCGACGAGTTGTGCCGGATCGCCGACGACGTCCGACGTGACGCTGTCGGCGACGACGTCACGTACGTGGTCAACCGCAACATCAATTTCAGCAACGTCTGCTACGTGGGCTGCCGGTTCTGCGCCTTCGCCCAGCGGGAGCGGGACGCCGACGCGTACCGGCTCTCGGTCGAGCAGGTCGCCGAGCGGGCGGAGCAGGCGTGGGAGGCCGGGGCGAGCGAGGTCTGTCTCCAGGGTGGGATCGACCCGAAGTTGCCGGTCACGATCTATCCCGAGCTGGTCCGGGCGATCAAGGCCCGGGTGCCGGGGATGCACGTGCACGCGTTCTCTCCGATGGAGATCGTCACTGCGGCGGCGAAGGCCGGGGTGAGCGTCCGGGACTGGCTGGTCCAGTTGCGGGAGGCGGGACTGGACACCATCCCGGGCACCGCCGCCGAGATCCTCGACGACGACGTCCGTTGGGTGTTGACGAAGGGCAAACTGCCGGCGGCGGCCTGGGTGGAGGTGGTCGGTACCGCCCACGAGCTGGGCATCCGGTCGAGTTCCACGATGATGTACGGCCACGTCGACCATCCTGGACAGTGGTTGGCGCACCTGCGTGTCCTGGCCGGTTTGCAGGACCGTACCGGTGGGTTGACGGAGTTCGTGGCGTTGCCGTTCGTGCACACGAACGCACCGATCTACCTGGCCGGGATCGCCCGACCCGGGCCCACCTGGCGGGAGAACCGGGTGGTGCACGCTATGGCACGGCTGCTCCTGCACGGGCGGATCGACAACATCCAGTGTTCCTGGGTGAAGCTCGGTGACGAGGGGTCGGCGGAGCTGCTCCGGGGTGGGTGCAACGATCTCGGGGGCACCCTGATGGAGGAGACGATCTCGCGGATGGCCGGCTCCGGCAACGGGTCGGCGCGGACCGAGGAGCAGTTGGTGGCCATCGCCTCGGCCGCCGGACGGCCGGCGCGTCGGCGGACGACCGCCTACGGACGGGCACGGACCGAGCCGGGGTCGGCGAGCGTACCGGTGAAGGGGTCCTGAGCAGCACAGATTGTCGAACTTCCGATCGCCGACCGTCCACATCGTGGGCGGTGCGTGATCGTGTTCGTGGCTCGGCGAGCGCGGCGAGGGGGACCGCGTTACCCTTTCCCACCAAGAAACGTGATCTTGGTGGGTGACCGGATCTCGCCCGCCGTCGATGCCCCCGTCGACGCGCATTCCGACGGATGGTCGTCGATGGGTGTGCCGGGGCTGCGGTGGTCGCGCCACGGGAAAACTCGGGCAACTCGCCGAGGGGGCGTTACTCGTCCGGGGTCTGAATCGATAGGGCAGGTTGCGAGGGCCGGGCGGCCCGGATGGTCGTCCGCAGTGGTGTCAGGAGGGCAACTCCATTATCAAGTTCGGCTTGACGGCGCACGTATTACACACGTGTAATTTGAATGGGGTTGTTCACACCGAACGCAACAAATCCGGATCGGACGGACAAACACGCCTTTCGCGTGGGGGTTGCAGCGGCGCTGGCGCCGGTGCGCGACAAGGAGGCAACTGATGGACGGCCAGTTGGAGGTGGCCGACCTGCTCGGGAACGCGCCGGAGTGGCAGGAGCGGGCACTCTGCTCGCAGACCGACCCCGAAGCGTTCTTTCCCGAGAAGGGCGGTTCGACCCGCGAGGCGAAGCGGATCTGCTCGCGCTGCGAGGTCAAGACGGAATGCCTGGAGTACGCGCTCGGCCACGACGAGCGGTTCGGAATCTGGGGCGGGCTCTCCGAGCGGGAGCGGCGCAAGCTCAAGCGGCGGGCCGCCTGAGCGAATCGGGTCGGGGCGGTGGGGGCCGCCCGACTCAGGTCACGCGGACCGGGCCCACGGGGCGTACGGATCGGCCCCGGGGGAGGGGCCCGGCACCGCGTACCGGATCGCCGGACGCCGGTCAGGACGGGGCCAGGCAGGAGGGGTCGGTCAGGACAGTTCGTCCGGGTCGACCCCGAGCAGGTTGGCGACCTGCTCGATGATCACATCGTGGACGAGGTCGGCGAGATCCTCGCGATCCATCGCCCGGAACTCCAGCGGTCGCCGGTAGAGCACGATGCGCGGCGGCACCTCCTGCCGGCCGGGGCGGCCGGGCAGCAGCCGGGCCAACGGAACCTCACCGTCCTCCAGGACGTCGGAGTCGTAGACGTTGAGATCCGGCGGAACGTCCTCGACGGCGAACTCGACCCCGGCCAGCTCCTTGGCGAACCGCCGCTCCAGACTCTCGACGGTGTCGAGCACCAGGTCGTCGAAGACCTCGGCCTTGGTCCGGGCCAGCGGCACTGTCGCCGGAACCAGCCGCCCGCGCAGCCCGCGACCGTGCCGGTCCCGGTGGGTCCGTCGGCCGGAGCCGGGGCGGCGGTGTTGCGGGCTCGTCATGAGGCACAGGGTAGCCCGGTCCCGGCCCGGCCTGCGTCTGTGCCGTACCGCTGGCGCGTTGGACCCCCCATCGGCCGATGGTACGAATTGTGATCTCCGTGACGGGCGTGTCGTAACGCGAACCGGTGCGCCGGACCCGGTAATGGGGATACCCTGCGCCGGTGAGGTCACCACGGCGCTGCTCCCGAAACGCCTGCCCCCGGCAAGCGGTCGCCACATTGACCTATGTCTACAACGAGTCGACGGCGGTCGTGGGGCCGCTCGCCGCGTTCGCCGAACCCCACACGTACGACCTGTGTGAGCCGCACGCCCGGAGCCTCACGGCCCCGCGCGGCTGGGACGTGGTCCGGCACGAGGGGGAGTTCGAACCGCCCCCGCCGACCACCGACGACCTGGTCGCCCTCGCCGAGGCGGTCCGGGAGGCGGCCCGGCCCGCCCCCCGACCACCGGTCGAGGACGAGAGGACCCTCCCGCACAACCCGCAGACCGGTCGTCGGGGGCACCTCCGCGTCATCCCGCCCCCGCACTGACCCGCACCGTCCCGGGGCGGCCTGTCGACCGGTTCCCTGCCGATCGCGGGATGTCCTTGCGGCCGGGTTCGCCCGGCGACGACGATGGGGTGATGACGCCCCCGGAGGTCCCCCCAGCCGACGGTCCGATCGAGGTCCGGGAACTCTCCGCCGGCCACGACGTCGAACTCCTGCACCAGGGGTACGCGGAGATCCTCCTGCCCAGCTTTCCCCCCGACCAGTTGGAGAGCGTCGACGTCCTCGACGAAGGGGTCGCGTCGGGCACCACCCACGTGGGCGTCGCGGTGGCCGACGACCGGCTGCTCGGCATGGCGGTGGCCGACTCGTTCGACGGGGTGCTGCTGCTGAGCTACGTGGCGGCCCGTCCCGGCCTGCGCGGGGGTGGGGTGGGCAGCGCGCTGCTGACCGGGCTACTGCCCCGGTGGCGGGACCGGATCGGTGCCGAGGTGGTGCTCGCCGAGGTCGAGGATCCCCGGCGTCACCCCGTCGGGGAGTTCGGCGACCCCCGGGCGCGGCTGCGTTTCTACCAGCGACTCGGGTTCGGGCTGCTGCCCTTCCCGTTCTTCCAACCCCGGATCCGCCCCGAGAGCCGACGGCAGCACGGGATGCTGCTGATGGTGCAGACCACCGGCGTACCGGTGCGGGCATCCCTGGTCAGGACGTTCGTCACCGAGTACTTCGCCGGTGCCGAGGGTGAGACGGTCGACGAAGACCCCGAGTACGCCGCCCTCCTGGCCCTCCTCGACCGACAACCGGCGGAGTCGACGCCGCTCGGTGTCGAGGACCTGCACACGGTGCCGCTCCTGGCCCCGACCGGTGAGGCCGCAGAGCGGACGGGATGACCGACCACCCCTCGCCCGGCGGCCGACCTATCCGTCCGCCCCCGCCCCGGCGAGACGGTCCACCACGTCGAGTTCGGCGACCACGTCGACCTCCCACCGCTGGACGACCTCCCCCCAGTGATCGGTGAAGGCGCTGCGCCGACGCCCCAACTCCTGCGGCGACGGGCCACGCGGAAAGAGCCGGGCGGCCAGCCCCTCCACTGTCACAGTGCGGTCGGCCACGTCCGTCGTCTCCGGTGGCACGCCCCCCGCCGTGGCCTCGACCAGCGCGGCCACCAACTCCGGGCGCTGCGGACGGTCCGACCACGAGCGGGCTCGGGCCGCCGCCCGCGCCGTGATCTCGGCGTAGAACCGGTGGGTGTACGCGTCCGGCGGGTTGACCGGTCGGTCCAGGTCACTCGCCATCCGCTGGAAGAGGAAGGCCCGCAGCACCGCCTGACCGTACTGGCGGGCGGCGGTCACCGGATCGTCGTCGTGCAGCAGGTCGCCCAGGAGCCGATGCAGGTTGGCCAGGAGTTCCGACTCGACCTCGCCCTCCTCCTCCCTGAGGCGGCGCAGCAGAGCACCACAGCGGCGGCACCGGGCCGACGCCGAGCGGCGGTCACCGGCGGCGAAGGCGACCTCGGCCCACTCGAAGTAGAACCAGGCCAGCACCCACGGGTCGTCGAGGTCGACGAACTCCGACTCGCTGCCGCCGTACTCCTGCTCGGCGAGGGCCAGACGCCCGTCGTACCAGTAGGTGTGTGCGGTGAACAACCGCAGGTACAGCCAGGCCCGCCGACGGACACCCTGCTCCGCCGGGGTGCCGGCCGACCGCCAGCCCCGGTGCAGACCACACAGCTCACCGATGGTGCGCAGGGCCAACCGGGCCTGGGTCCAGTGCGCGCCGGACGGCTTGCCCGGCCCCGTCGGATAGTGGTGGTGGAACCTGGTCAACTCGTCGAACAGGTCGCGGTCCTCGGCCACCCGGACCGAGCGCTGCCAACTGTCCAGCAACTGCCTACAGAACGAGAAGTCGACGTAGACGCCCCACCACCAGAACGCCTCGAGGAACAACAGGACGAACCGGGTCCGAGCCAGGTGGCGTTCGTCGACGAGCTCGGCCGAGTGCGCCAACCACTCGGTCTCGTACGTCTGCCAGACCACGTCCTCGTACTTGAACCACGAACCGTACGCCGTGGTGGTCTTGCCCTCGATCAGCCGGATCCGGTCGTAGTAGTAGGTGGCGGCCCGCCGGTGGATCCGAAGCCACAACTCCGGTCGGAACCGGCGGACGGCCTCGGCGAGCACCGGCCGGACGAAGTCGTGCAGCCGGTACCTGTCGTCGAAGGCCAGCGGTTCGAGCAACCCCAGACTGTGGATCTGCCGGACGGCGTCACCGATCCGGCCCGGTTCGGCGGCCAGGTCCTCGCCGTCGAGGAGGGTCTGCACCATCTCGACGTCGAAGCTGTGCAGGAGGGAACAGACCTCCACCACCCGCCAGGCGTCCGGGTTGCGCTCGGGTCGGATCACCGCACGGACCAGGTCGTCGATGCGGAGTTCCCCGCTCTCCGACGCCCGCAGCAGCATCCTCCGCAGTCCGGCCGGGTTCATGGCCTCAGCCGCGTTGGCCCGGATCATCTGGGTGACGAGCTTCAGCCCGTACGGGTGCCCCCCGGTGAAGTCCAGCACCGTCGAGACCAGTGCCTCGGCCGAGCGCTGCCCGAAGTGGTGGGTCAGGAACGCCTGGGCCTCGGCGGTGTCGAACCGGGGCAGCTCCTGGACCAGATCCGGGTCGAACACCCGTCGACCGTGCTCGGCGTATGCGTGGGGAACCAGGGGGAGGACGACCGAGGTGCCCGGCAGCCGGGCGCTGAAGGCGACGAACCACTGACCGACGGCGTCGTCGATGAGCGTCTCGAACCCGTCCAGGATCACCACCGCCCGACGTCCCGCCAGGAAGGTGCGCCAGTCGGCGAGGAACGCCTCGTCCACCCGTCGTTGCGCTCGGCGCAGCCGATCGAGGGGGTCCTCCGGGGCGGGCTGGAGGTCGACGTGGATCGTCAGGTCGGAGATCCGCCCCCCGGTCCTGGCCTGGACGTCGTTGTGGACCGCGACGACGGTGCTCGCCGCGTCCTGGGTGCTCTCGGCGGCTGCGGCGAAGGTGCCGAAGTGCCCCAGGTCCCCGCCGACGAGGTCACCCAGCAGCTGGGTCGACTTGTCGAGCAGGAGCGCCGCGACCAGCACGTGGAGGGACTCCCCGTACTCCCCCCGGTACGCCTCGCTGAGGCCGTACGGCTCGGCCCTCATCTCCGGCCGGGACGGCACCACGACGACGTCCGGGAACTCCCGCCGGACCGCCGAGCGCAGCAGACCCAGGAACGAGGTCTTGCCCATGCCGTGTCCGCCCACCACGACCAGGGTCTCGTCGCGTCGGATGGCCTCCAGCACCCGGCGTACCTGGGGATCCCGGCCGACCAGGCCGTCCACCACCCGGACGACGGCCGGGACCCGCCCGGGCTCATCGGTCCCGGGCCGCCCCGGTCCGACGGTCGGGACCGGTCCGGGCTCCTTTCTCCCGGGCCGGTCCGTCGGGGCCTGCACCGGTGCGTCTCTCGGCGGTGCCGATCGGACGTGTACGTCCTCGACGACGCCCCGGGTGCTCGCCGACACCGTCGTCGGCCCCTCGGTGTCGGGGAGCGAGACCCGGCGGACCCGTCCACCGAGCCAGGCTGCCACCCGGTGCCCGGTCCGGCTCGGCCGCCCCCCACCCGTGGCGTCGTGGCTGAGGTAGGCGACCGCCACGACGAAGCTGCCGACCCCGGCCAGCCAACTGGCCGCCTCGACGCCCTGAAGACCCCAGACCAGTGCGGCTGCCCCGAGGGCGAGGGTGACGACGGCGACGAGGAGCGCCCTCAGCTTGCGGGCCGGAGAAGACGGCATGGGGTCATTGTGCACCGACGAGCGATCTGTATCGATGTGACATGTCGGCGTATGTCGGGTCCTGCCCGATCGGGACCCGGACCCTGTGTCGGCGACCCGACAACCACTGTCACCAGGTGCCGTCGTCGCGTACCCGGGCGGGGGCGTGACCGAGCAGCAGGGTGGTGAGAGCTGCGTCGACGTCCCCACCCAGGAACCATTCACCTGCCTGGTCCAGAGCGAAGATCCGACCGTGTTCGTCGACGGCGAGGAGGCTGTCCTCCTGCTCGGAACCGATCGGGAACAGTCGGGCCCCGATCACGGCGGCGGCGTCGGCCAGAGTGTCGGCGCTGTGCGCCACCCGCTGCGGGTGGATGCCGAACCGTGAGATCCAGACCTCCGTCCCCGGGCCCCGCCGCCCCCCGACCAGTCCGGGGAAGGCGGCGAGGGTCCGGGTGGCCGCCGGGAGGACGACGTGCCCGTGGGTCGCGCCCCGGACCGCGCACACCTGCTCCACAGTGGCCGCCGCCATCACCTCGTCGCCGAAGTGCGGTCGCCAACCCGCCGCCACCAGGGCGTCGGCCACCGGGTCGGGGAACCGCCCCGGCATCGGCGACACCTGTGGCCCCGGACGCCACTGCTCGACGAAGGCCAGCTCCGACCAGGGCAGCAGGTCGAAGTGGACGAGGAAGGCAAGGCAGGAGTCGCAGGGACGCTCGGCCGGACCGCCGGCCGGATCGCCGGTCTCCCGGATCCGGTACGACTCGAACCGCGCCGAGCCGAACAGCAGCCGTGCCTCGTCCTGCACCAGCGGCGGCTCTCCGGCGAGTCCGCGCCGGTGGTCGTGGTGGTGCAGGGCGTCGGAGACCGCGATCACCTCGGCGTGCCGCTCACCCCCGCGCACCAGGTGCCCCGGGGGTAACCCGTCGAGGTAGGACCGGACCAGGGCATGGTGGTCGAGGTCGACATCCCCCTTGACGCCGTACGCGGTGAACAGCTCGTCCTGCACCGTGAGGTGCGCGGCGACCCCGGGCGTCGGCAGCCGTCGAAGCTCCCGGAGCAGCTGGGCGGACGGGTCGACGGTGCGGGGCGGCGGACCCTGGACGGGTCGACTCCGTCGGTACATCTGCTCGACCACGTCGGTGGGGACCCGGGGCCAGGTGGTGACCTCGCCGGACGCCTTGTCGATCACGGTCGTCGGCAGGTCGCCGGGGACCGCCCGGACATCGGTGGAGACGGTGGAGGAGACGACGAACCCCAGATCGAACTCGGTCACCGTCGGACTGCACTCGTGGCCGAGGCGTTGCGAGTCACGGCGGGCCCACACGGCGGCGAGCAGCTCGGCCTGCTGACGGTCGATCACCGTGCTGAAGTTACCGGACCCCACAGGTTTCGTGGCGCCCGGTATGGTCTTCCCTACCTTCGGTGACGGAAGGGTGGGCTGGTGGAGGGTGTGGACCGGGACGCCAACCGTGCACTCCGGGCACGGTTCGACGATGTGTACGGACAGTATCGACAGCTGCGGTCCGGTCTGGACGAACTCCAGGGTCGGCTGGCCGAGCTGCGGGTGACCGAACGGTCCGCCGACGGGCAGGTCACAGTCACCGTCGGTGCCCGGGGTGAGGTGGTGGCCGTCGACCTCGACCCGGCCGTCTACCGGACCCGGGACGCTCCGGCGCTGAGCCGCACCATCACGAAGACGGTGCAGGCCGCGGCGGGTGCGGCGGCGACGGCGACCCAGGAGTTGGTGGCCGGCTACCTGCCGGCCGGATCGGGATCGATGGACTTCCTGCGCACCGGTGACCTCGGTGCCCTGGTGCGTCGGGCCGACGCGGCGGTCGAACGAGAGCGGGACGGCGATGGCTGACGGGCAGGTGTGGCTGGACCCCGGTCGAGCCCGGCGGGGCGGTCGGGATCTCGGCCTGGCCGGGGCGGCGGTCACCGCCCGACAGCGGCAGGCGGGCGGCCGGATCGCGGCGGCGAGTGCGCAACGCCCCTGGGGACGCGACGACATCGGTGCCGCCTTCGAGCGCGCATACCGGGGCTACGAGGAGACGGTCCTGCGGGCCTGGGCCGGGCTCGGTCGACGCATCGAGGGCCTCGGTGACGACGTCCTGCGGGCGGTGGACGCCGACCTCCAGACCGACACCGCGAGCGGCAGGCGGCTCGACCGGGTCACCGACCAGCGACCCTGACCGCCGGAGGCGTACCCGTGACTCTGCTGCCGAGTCCGATCCCGCACCCGCTGGACCTCACCCCGTGGGAGCTGCCGGGCTGGGTGTACGAAGCCCTGGACTGGGTGGTCGGGGTGGAGTGGCCGGAGGGCGACGAGCGCGCCGTCTGGGATCTCGCCGACCAGTGGTACGCCGTCGCCAGCGCGCTGACCGGACCCCGAGCCGACGCGATGGCCGCCGCCGGTGAGATCCGCAGCGGGTACGGCGGCACCGGGGCGGTCGCCCAGGCGTTCGACAGCGCCTGGCGGCGGGTGGCCGACGGCGACGAGGCACCCCTGCCGGTGCTGCTGGCGATCACCCAGGACCTGGGTCGCCTCGTCGAGGAGTGCGGCTGCGACATCGAGGGCGCCAAGATCGAGGTGTGGATCGAGCTCGGGATCCTCGTGACCGAGCTGGCGATTCTCGCCACGGTGACGGTGTTGACGGCCGGTGCCGCCTCCCCGGCCGCCGCCCCGGTGATCGCGGCGACCCGGGTCGTCGTCCAGCAGATCTTCCGACGGCTCGTTGCCCGGCTGGCCCGAAAGACGCTCAAGCCCGGGCTCAAGGAAGCCGGCGAACGAGCAGCCCGGGAGACGGTCCGGCACGCGGCGCGCGGCCTGGGACGCAAGGCCGCCCTCGGCGGTGTCGTCGAGGCCGCCGAGGAGAGCGGGATCACCCTCGCCACTCACACCTACCAGAACACCACCGGACGTCGGCAGGGACTGGACGTCGGGGAGCTGGGCACCTCCGCCCTCGGTGGCCTGGCCGGCGGGGCCGCCGCGCCGCTGGCCTCGCTGGGACGACACGCGACCGGCCGGCTGACCAGGATGGGCGAGCACGTCGGCCGGTCGATGGGAGCCGAGGTGATGGCGGAGAACGCCGCCAGCCTCGCCACCGGGCAGGGGCCGACCTCGCTGGAGGAGGCGGCGCGGGCGGCGGCCTCCGGGGCCCGGGGCTCCACCACCGCCCAGGCCGACGCCGCTCTCACGGCCCGGCTCGACGGACGGCTCAGCGCCCTCGCCGGTGCCCCGTACCCGCCACCTGGTCTCGTCCCGCCCCCGCCGGTAGCTGATCCCGCCCGGCCCACCGCCGTGCCGTCACCTACCGCCGTGCCGACGCTTGCAGCCGTGACACCGCCAGCAGCCGGGCCGAGTGCCGCCGCGTCGCCGGTCGCCGGGCCGGGAGCGGCTGTGTCGGGTGTCGAAGCGTCGCCGGTCGCCGGACCGGGGGTGGCTGGGTCGACCGTCGCCGTGTCGCCCTCGTCGACAGTCGACATGTCGGTGGCGCGGATCGAGGACTCCGGCGGGGCGGCCACCGGGCAGGACCCCACGGCGAGGGCTCCGGTGACCGGCCCCGAGGCCGCCGCCCCACCCTCCCCGGTACGCGGCACCGACGCCGCCCCGACCCTGGCGGAGCCCGGGACGGCTGCCTCGACGGCTCCGCCCGGACCTGCCTCCGGGTATCCCGGCGTGGCCCCGGTCGCCCCGGACGGGTCCCCGAGTCCGGCCACGTCGACCAGCCCGACAAACCACTCCGGCCCGCCCCCCGTCCCCGGCCCGAGCCCTGCCTCCCCCGGACCCGGCCCGAACTCCGCCACCTCTGGACCCGGTTCGAGCCCCGCTTTCTCCGGACCCGGCCCGATCACCGGCGAGCTGCGCCGCGTCGGCCTGCTCGACGGAACCGCTCCGTCCTCGACGGCAGCCCTCACCCCGTCCACCCCGGTCGCGTCGTCGTCCGTCCCGGTCGTGTCGCCGTCGGGGTCGGTCGTTCCGCCCCTCACCCCGCCGGTGCCGGGTGTCCCGTCGCCTCGGCAGCCGTCCCCGGTGCCCCGACCCGGTGTGGAGGCCGATCCTCCGCCGCCGGGGCGGGCAGGTGCCGACCGGTACGCGGCCTGGTGGAACGCCGAACGGGACGCCGCACAGCGGCGGCAGTACCAGGGACACCTTCACTCCCGACGGGCCTGGCACGAACAGGGACGCCGCACCGCCGAGGCGGGGCGGATGAGGGAGTGGGCGGACTACTACGCCCACCGTGCCCGGGCGTACTCGGCGCACGCCTCGCAGTTGCGACAGGCCGGGCAGGTGCGAGCCGCCATCGCCTGGGACGAGGCCGCCACCGACGAGTTCCGTAACAGCACCTACTGCCGTGACCAGGTCGACGTCGCCCTGAGCGGGGCAGCGGCACCCCCGACGACCACTGTCGACGGCGAGGCGGACTTCCGCCGGGTCAACGAGGACGGCGCGCAGCTGGCGCTCGGGGCGGTGGAGACCGACGACCGGTCGGCATTGACAGGCCGCGCCGGGCACCCCCCGCCGATCGACCGGTCCCGTCGCTACGGGCAGCGGGGTGGGCTGCGCCCACCGTTACGGGTGCACCAGACCGACCTGGAACGGCACATGCCCCGGGGCCCGGGCGGCCGGGTGCAGCGGACCGCCGACCCCCGTCGGGGCGGCTGGTTCCGACTGGCCAACGACGGGGGACCACAGGCGGACCCGACCCGGGGAATCAACTGCGTCGACTGCACCTTGTCGCTCTACGAGACCTGGGCGCACGGGCGACCCCGGGTGTCGGCGCCCCGTACGTTCGACGGCTACCAGTTCGGGGACGTGCGGCGGCCCGTCGACGGCGAGGCCGGCGGGCCGGCCCGGATCGAGGCGGCGACCGGTGGACGCTTCCAGCGTCTCTGCGCACCACCCCCGCCGGGCGGGCCGGTGTCCCGGGGGTCCGCGGTCCACGGGGCCTACCGGCAGTTGCACGACCACCTGCGGATCGGTGGGCACGGCAGTTACGCCTTCCTGATCACAGAGTGGGAGGGCGGGGGCGCGCACATCTGGGTGGCCCTGAACCAGAACGGCACGGTCCTCTACCTCGATCCTCAGCTCGGTGTGGTCAGCGAACGTCCGCCGTACGGGCATCGGGGCGTCCCGCACCCTGACAACGTGGTCGACGTGGACGCCCTGGTGCTCGGCGCCGACGGTCGGCCGATGCCCCTGGGCGGTCTGCAACGTGGCCGGTACAACGTCCTGCCCGACCCCCCGCCGCCGCCTCGACGGGCCGGTTACGCCGTGCACCACCCCGACCGGCCGGACCCGTCCCGTCGGCAGGGGTCGGCGACACCGGCGGGATCGCCGACGCCCGACTGGGCGGATCCGAGAACCCCGGAAACGGACCGGGAGGCTTCGGAGCCGGTCGGGTCGGAGATCTCCGCCCGGGACGTGGTGGCCGCCGCCGGAGCCCTCGACGAGCTGCGGACCGCCGGGGTGAGCCCCGCACGGGTCGCCGCCGAGCTGGATCCGGCGGCGTTGCAGCGCCTGGTGCCGTACCTCGGTGAGCAGGAGGCGCGGGACGCGTCGCTGGTGCTCGCGGACGACCGGGTCCGACGGATGCTTGACGAGGCGTGGCGCTCCCCGCCCGACACCCACCCCGAGTTGGCCGGGACCCTGCTGACCCGGTTGGCCTGTCGGCCCGACCTGGTCCGGGTGATCCTCGACTCACCCGAGCTCGCCGTCTCCCTGACCGCCCGCCCGGTCACCCTGCTCAACCTGGCGGACAACCCCCGGGCGGTCCAGGCACTGACCGAGGTGCTGGCAGGGCTCGATGCGGATATCGAATCGAACCCGTCGGGTGAGATCGGATCATCCAATCGGCCGTCGCTGATCACGACGGAGCAGCAGGCCATCAGCGAAGCAGCTCGATCGGCGCAGAAGCGGGCTACGCAACCGAGATTTGACCCGGCCATGAGAGAAGAGCCCGAATATATGCGTCGTTATCTAGATGATCTTTATCGATCTGCCGAGGTGGCGCAGTGTGAGCTTAATGCACTGGCCGTCGAAATTTCAAAGATTGATGGTCGGCAGGTGGGTAAGCCTGGATGGCGTACCGCTCCGAAGAGGTTGGACAGAGTTCGGGACAAGATTGCGAAGTTTCAGGGAGATGCCTCGAAGCTAAATGATCTGGCCGCTGCTAAAGTGGAGTTTCGTTCGCTAAATGACGTGTATCTCGCGTTGGAGCGGGTGATGGCTGATCCATCGATCGCAATTGTGCGGTTCGAGGACAGATTCCTGGACCCGCAGAAAAGTGGATATTGTGATTTGCAGTTCGTTCTCAAGATGTCGAATGGGCACCTCGGAGAGTTTCGCATACATCTCGAGCAGGTTGACGAGGTAGCCGCCTGGGAGCACTCCCTCTATGAAGTGAGGCGAGACATCGGCGCTCTGGCGCAGCAGGAGGCAAGGTTGATGACGGCACGGGAGGAGAAGTTGGTGGGTAGAATCAGAGAGTTTCAGAAAGCCTGTTTCGAGAGAGCTCTTTCGTCTGCGATCGGGTCATCGGATGCCTGACGAGTACAGCAGTGACCTCGTGCCTTCGTATTATGAGTACTACGGGTCGCCGGTAAAGATCGTCAATAGTCCTGAAGGCATTCGTGTCTGGCGCCTTTCGATCGATGACGGATCCTGGATGGCGAAGGACGAACTCTTTGCGGAGATCGTTCTCGACGTCGGTGGTGAGGTGTACACGCGGACGGTCGACCGGTTCGTTCAGGAGACCGAGGCGTTCCGGGGGCACTACCTCTCCGGTGAGGGGCCGGTCTTCGCGCTGTACGAGACGGTGCAGTCGATGCTCGACACCGCCGAGCGGGAGGGACGACGCCTGACGCCGACCGAGGAGACCCTGATCCGGGGCATCCGGCGGAAGACCTTCGTGATGTTCGAGGAGGAGTTGCAGCGGGCCGGGAGCCCCGGTGCCGATCCGGATCCACCCCGGCCCTGACCGTCCGGTGAAGTGGATGGATGCCCGGTCGGACCGGCGCTAGACCGGCGAAGGTTGTCGGCTGGCAGGAATCCGACGGTGCCGGGAAGACCGGACAGGGATCCGGCAGCACCGGGTAACGCTGCCCACACATGCGGCCTTCGGCGACCACCGGGTCACCCGACCCGGTAGTAGCCTGACCCGCGGCCCAGACCGGGCGGACACGGTGAGGTGATCATGTCGGTACGTCGGCACGTGGTACGAGTCGTGGCGGCCAGTGCGGTGCTGGGCGGCCTGTTGGTCGTCGGTGCCTCCCCGGCGTACGCCGACGAGGACTCGGTCCGGGTCCGGTCCACCAACGGGTTCTCCGCCGGTGGCTCACCGGGATCGGTGACTGTCGAGGTGCGCAAGCGCAGCGAGGGCTGCGTGCGGGTGCGTACCGCGTTGGGGTTGCAGCTGGACGGGCTCCGGGCCGACCAGGTGCGGATGGAGGTCGACGCCGACGGCGGCCGGGCTCCGGTGGGGGTGACAGGCACCGACGGCTCGGTGGGCAGCGGTTTCGTGGCGCCGAAGCGACCCGTGCTCTGCGAGGGCAAGAAGGTCCAGGTCCGTTACCGGATCTCCTTCGAGGCCGGTGCCCCGGCCGGTCGGGTGGCCGTGTTCGCGCAGGTCAGCACCGCCCAGGGGGAGTCGTTCGGGCAGGACGCGACGACGTCCCGGGTCGGCGGCCGGTTGGCGTCCTCGCCCGGTCCCGCGCCGACTGTCACCCGAAGCCCGGTGACCAGTCCCAGTCCCAGCGCGGAGGCCACCAGGGAACCCACCGAGGCCCCGGTCACCACGGCCGGGGCGGGTCTGGTTCCGGTCGCTGCCGAGCAGCCGTCCGCCGCGCCCACCTCCGGTAGCCTGTCACCCATCCTGTACTTCGGGGTCGCCCTGGTGGTGCTCGGTCTCGGGCTGATCGTCCTGCTGATCCGCCGATCCCGGGCGGACCGGCGGGACCGACGGGAACGGGCAGCCCAGGTGGACCCGCCGGGTCGTCCCGACGGGATCGGGCAGCCCGGTCACCAGCGGCCGTCAGTCGCCGGACCGGGACCGGGGCCGCAGCCGCCGCGTGTCGGTGAGACCGTCTACCGTTCCGGTGGCGGGTCCCCGGCGGGTCGCCCCGCAGGCGGGGCGCCGGCCGCCTCCGGCGGTGTCTACGGCCGACCTGCGGGTCAGCCCGCCCCGCCCCCGGCACCACCGGCCGGGCACGTGTACGGCGCTCCGGCCGCCCGACCCACCGGGAACGTGTACGGCGCCCCACCCGCCCGGCCGACCGGAAACGTGTACGGCGCCCCCTCGGCCCCCGCCGTACCTCCGTCGGGGCCGGACGCGCGTGCGGCTGGGGCCGCTGCGGTGCCCGCCGTACCTCCGTCGGGGCCGGACCCGCGTGCGGTGGGTCCGACGGCGGCCGATCCTGGTCGACCGCCCCAGGCGACCCCACCCCCGGTGCCCCAGGCACCCCCGCCCCAGGCACCCCCGCCCCAGGCACCCCCGCCGCAGGCGAACCCGCCCCAGGCACCCCCGCCGCAGGCGAACCCGCCGCAGGCGACCCCGCCGCCGGTGTCGGCGGCCGGTGGCGGAGCGGACCCCTCGCCCGCCGGCCCCACGACGCCCGGCACGGGGTCCCCGGCCGGTGACCCCCCGGCGTCCCCACCCACCGGACCCGGCCCGCAGGCCGCCTCCGAGAGGACGTCCACGCAGGCAGGGGGCGATTCGACCTCGGTGATGCCGCAACCGCCGCAGTGAGCTCCGGCCAATCCGGAGGAGCTTCCCGGGACGTGTCATGCCGCTCCGTTACGCTCAGCTTCGTTGAGGACCTGCGGTGAGGAGCGGAACCGGTGACTGATCTGTCCCAGATCGTGAAGGCGTACGACGTCCGAGGGACGGTGCCGGACCAGTGGGACGAGCGGGTCGCCGAGGTACTCGGTGTCGCCTTCGGCCAGCTGCTCGACCGGACCGACGAGCCCGGTGACGCCGTGGTCGTCGCGTACGACATGCGGGCCACCGGCCCGGGACTGGCCGCCGCCTTCGCCAGTGGGGTGCAGACCACCGGGCGGGCCGTGATCGACATCGGCCTCGCCTCCACCGACATGCTCTACTACGCCTCAGGTTCACTCGACCTGCCGGGCGCGATGTTCACCGCCAGTCACAATCCGGCCCAGTACAACGGGATCAAGCTGTGCCGGTCCGGGGCCCGCCCGATCGGCCAGGACAGCGGCCTGGCGGAGATCCGCGAGCGGGCCCAGGCGTTGCTGGACGGTGCCGCCGAGCGTCCGACGGGTGAGCCGCCCCGGCCGGTGCAGCACCGCGACCTGCTCCCCGACTACGCCGTCCACCTGCGCAAGCTTGTCGACCTTGGCGGCATCCGGCCGCTCAAGGTAGTGGTGGACGCCGGAAACGGGATGGGTGGCTACACGGTGCCGAGCGTGCTCGGCGACGCAGCCCTGTCCGCCCTGCCGCTGGAGATCGTCCCGCTCTACTTCGAGCTGGACGGCACGTTCCCCAACCACGAGGCGAACCCGCTGGACCCGGCGAACCTGGTCGACCTGCAGAAGGCGGTCCGGGAGCACGACGCCGACCTGGGGCTGGCCTTCGACGGGGACGCCGACCGCTGCTTCGTGGTCGACGAGCGGGGGGAACCCGTCTCCCCGTCGGCGATCACCGCTCTCGTCGCGACCAGGGAGCTGGCCAAGCACCCCGGCTCCACGGTGATCTACAACCTGATCTGCTCCACCGCCGTACCGGAGATCGTGCGGGAGCACGGCGGGAAGCCGCTGGTCGCCCGGGTCGGGCACTCCTTCATCAAGGCGGAGATGGCCCGGACCAACGCCGTGTTCGGCGGCGAGCACTCCGCCCACTACTACTTCCGGGACTTCTGGTTCGCCGACACCGGGATGTTGGCCGCGATGCACACCCTCGCCGTCCTGGGCGGGCAGGACCTCCCCCTGTCCGAGTTGGCCCGGGAGTACGAGCGGTACGCCGCCTCCGGTGAGATCAATTCCACGGTGACCGACCAGGCGGCCAAGGTCGCCGAGGTCCGCGCCGCGTACCCGGACGCCGAGACCGACGACCTCGACGGGCTCACCCTGCGTTTCCCGGACGGTGCCTGGTGCAATCTGCGGGCGTCGAACACCGAGCCGTTGCTGCGGCTCAACGTCGAGGCTCCGTCCCGGGAAAGGATGATCTCGCTCCGGGACGAGGTGCTCGACCGGGTACGTCGATAGGATCCCTGCGCCGGTCGGCACCGCCGTCCGGTGAGACCGCACACGTGGAAGGAGCCGCGCCGTGGCCCTGGACCCGCAGTTGCTCGAGATTCTCGCCTGTCCGGACACACACCACGCGCCGTTGACCTACGACGCCCAGGGGCAGACGCTGACCTGCACCGAGTGCGGCCGGATCTTCGAGGTCCGCGACGACGTACCGGTGTTGCTGCTGGACGAGGCGCGCGGCGGGCAGCCGTCGTGATCGAAGGTACGACGGGGGTCAGCGGACGACGCGACCCCGACGAGGCGCTGCTCGACGACGCGCCCGCCCTGCTCGAACACGATCCGGGCGGGATGCTGCGGCACACCGCCTCGGCGGGTGCCCAGGTACGCGAGTCGGCGGCGCTGGCAGCCGAGGCGAACCTGTCGGTCCTCGCCGACGACGGGCGCCCCCGGGCGGTCGTCATCGCCGGCATCGGCACCGCCGGGCGTACCGGTGACGTGCTGGCCACGGTGGCCGGTCCGAGGTGTCCGGTCCCGGTGATCGCACACCGCAGCTCCGGGGTTCCCGGGTGGGTCGGTGCGGCCGACGTGGTGATCGCGATCAGCGCCTCCGGGCGCAGCCCCGAGGCGCTCGGTGCGGCCGAGGCCGCCCACCGGCGCGGAGCCCGGCTGGTGGCGGTCGGGCCGCCCGACTCGCAGTTGCAGTCGGTGGCGGAGCGCGCCCGGGCACCGTTCGTTCCGGTGCCCCGCCGGGCGCCGGCCCGGGCCAGCCTCTGGGCGCTCACCGTCCCGGTGCTGCTGGCCGCCCGAGCCCTCGGGCTGGTCAAGGTCAACGAGGCGGACCTCGCGGAGACGGCGGCCCGGCTGGACGCGGACGCCGACCGTTGCCGTCCCTCGGCGGAGTCCTTCGTGAACCCGGCCAAGTCTCTGGCCCTGGGGTTGGCCGGTTCCATCCCGATCGTCTGGGGATCCTCACCGTTGGCCACCGTGGCGGCTCGCCGGTTCGGTGACACCCTGTCGGCAAACGCCCGCTACCCGGTGGTCACCGGGGCGCTCGGCGAGGCCGGCCGGGGTCGGGTGGGCCTGCTCGACGGGGTCTTCGGTGGTCTGGTCGAGTCCTCACGGGACATCTTCGCCGACTCCGACGACACCGGGGACGCGACCCGTCTGCGACTGGTCCTGCTGCGCGACGGGGGTCTGAACCCCGAGGACGACGCCGACGAGCCGTTGGCCGTCGAGGAGCGCCGGGCCGACGCGGTGCAGACCCTGGCCGAGCGGCGCGGGGTCCGCTGCGACGTGGTGACCGCCGAGGGCGGCTCCGCGCTGGAGCGGCTCGCCTCGCTGGTCGCGGTGCCGGACTTCGCCTCGGTCTACCTGGCTCTGGCCCACGGGTTGGATCCGATGGCCGTCCCGGCGGTCACCGAGATGAAGGAACTGGCGAACCAGTGAACGGACGCTGCGGGTGGCGCAGCTGCCGGACGGCGACGGGGGCGGTGTGAGCGCCTCCGGTGGGACCAGGGCGGTCGTCGCCGCCCTCCTGGCCAATCTCGGTATCGCGGTGACGAAGTTCGTCGCGTACCTGTTGACCGGGTCGTCGTCGATGCTGGCCGAGTCGATCCACTCGGTGGCCGACTCCGGCAACCAGGGCCTGCTGCTGCTCGGCGGGGTCCGGGCCCGGCGGGCGGCCACCCCGCAGCACCCCTTCGGGTACGGGCGGGAGCGCTACGTCTACGCGTTCATCGTCTCGATCGTGCTCTTCTCCCTGGGCGGGCTCTTCGCGCTCTACGAGGCGTACCACAAGTGGTCGCATCCGGAGCCGATCACGGCCTGGCACTGGGTGCCGGTGGTCGTCCTGGTGGTGGCGATCGGGTTGGAGTCCGCCTCGTTCCGGACGGCCATCAGGGAGTCCAACCGGGTCCGCAACGGTCAGACGTGGGTGCGGTTCGTCCGTCGGGCCAAGGCCCCGGAGTTGCCGGTGGTCCTCCTGGAGGACTTCGGTGCCCTGGTCGGGCTGGTCCTGGCGCTCTTCGGGGTCGGGTTGACACTGGCCACCGGGGACGGTCGGTGGGACGCCGCCGGTACGGCGATGATCGGTCTCCTGCTGGTGGTCATCGCGGCGGTGCTGGCGATCGAGACCAAGAGCCTGTTGCTCGGTGAGGGTGCCGAGGCGCAGGACGTGGCGGCAATCGAGGCGGCTGTCACGGCCGGCCCCGAGGTGGAGCGGATCATCCACATGAAGACCCTCTACCTCGGCCCTGACGAGTTGATGGTGGCCGCCAAGATCGGCGTGTCGCACTGCGAGAGCGCCGAGGAGGTCGCGCGGGGGATCAATGCGGTGGAGATGCGGATCCGGGCCGCCGTACCGCTCGCCCGGGTGATCTATCTGGAGCCGGACATCTACGATCCGGCGCGGGCGCGGCGCGGGCCGAACCCCGGGACACCGGCCCCGACCGGTGATGTGGTGGAGAACGCGGAGCACTGAGCATGGAGTTGTTGTACGGGCCGGTGCGGGACTACGCGTGGGGTTCCCGGACGGCGATAGCCCGGTTGCAGGGGCGGACGGTGCCCAGTCCCGGCCCGGAGGCCGAACTGTGGCTGGGTGCCCACCCCAACGCCCCGGCCGAGGTGGACCGGTCCGGCGTCCGGGTCAGCCTGGCGGACCTGCTGCGCACCGAGCCGAGGCGGTGGCTCGGTGACCGGGTCGTCGAGCGGTTCGGCCCCCGCCTGCCGTTCCTGCTCAAGGTGTTGGCCGCCGACGCCCCGTTGAGTCTGCAGGCGCATCCGGACGCGAACCAGGCCCGGGTCGGGCACGCCGCCGACGTCGGGAGGGAGCCGGGGCTGCGCAACTACGTCGACCCGCACCACAAGCCGGAGCTGCTCGTCGCGCTCACGCCGTTCGAGGCGCTGTGCGGGTTCCGCGATCCGAAGGTGTCGGCCGAGGTGTTCGCGGGTTTCGGCGTACCGGCGTTGGAGCCGGTGGTGGCCGCGTTGGCCACCGGGGCGGACGGCCTGCGGGAGGCGGTACGGGCGCTGTTGACCTGGCCGGCGGCCGAGCGGGCCGACCTGGTCGCCTCGGTGCTGGCGGCGGAGCTGACGGGGCCGGACGGCGTCCTCGCCCGGAACCTGGCGGCCGGGTACCCGGGGGATCCCGGTGTGCTTGTCGCGTTGCTGCTCAACCACGTCCGGTTGGCGCAGGGGGAGGCGATCTGGATGCCCGCCGGGAACCTGCACGCCTACCTCAGCGGCTGCGGGATCGAGGTCATGGCGGCCAGCGACAACGTGCTGCGCGGCGGGTTGACCCCGAAGCGGGTGGACGTCGACGAGTTGCTGCGGGTGCTGCGGTTCGAGGTGCTCGACGATCCGGTGGTGGGTTCCCGGCAGGTGGGGGCGGGGGTGGTCACCTGGCAGGTGCCGGTGGACGACTTCGCGCTGTACCAGGTCACGTCGGCCCCGGGGGACGGCCCGGCCCCGCTGGCGGTGACCGGGCCGAGGGTGGTGCTCTGCGTCGCCGGTGAGGTGACTGTCGACGACGGGACCGGCCCGGTGGTGCTGCCGTGTGGGGCGGCGGCGGTGGGGACGGCGCAGGGCGGGCCGGTGGTGTTCTCCGGCACCGGGACCGCCTACGTGGCCACCGCCGGGACCCTCTGACAATTCCGGCAAGACACGCTTTTCCGAAATTCCCGGAATCGGTTGACGCGACGGTGCCCGGGTGTGAGTCTGTGTGTGCGCAGCGTTGTCGCGACGATGGTCCGAGAGCGCGCGGGAACCAAACCGGGGGGATGCACGGGGCGGCCGAGACCACGGGTGAACACGTTCGCCCGGGGGACCGACCGCCCCGTGCGCTGTCCGACGCACGCGTAAGGTGGGCGATCGGGCAGTACATCGTTCGACAGGAGCTTCCATGACCAGCACCCTCCCGGCCACCACGACCGGCGGGCCGTCCGAGGCACGGCCGACCACCCTCGCCGAGGGCGACTACAAGGTGGCGGATCTGTCCCTCGCAGCGTTCGGGCGCAAGGAGATCCAGCTCGCCGAGCACGAGATGCCCGGCCTGATGGCGATCCGGCGGGAGTTCGCCGACGCGCAGCCACTCGCCGGCGCCCGGGTCACCGGGTCGCTGCACATGACCATCCAGACCGCCGTGCTGATCGAGACGCTCGTCGCACTGGGCGCGGAGGTCCGGTGGGCGTCCTGCAACATCTTCTCCACCCAGGACCATGCCGCCGCCGCGATCGTCGTCGGCCCGAACGGCACCCCCGAGGCCCCGTCCGGCGTCCCGGTGTACGCCTGGAAGGGCGAGACCCTGGAGGAGTACTGGTGGTGCACCGAGCAGGTGCTCGACTGGCCCGACGGTCAGGGTCCGAACATGATCCTCGACGACGGTGGTGACGCCACCCTCCTGGTGCACAAGGGCGCCGAGTTCGAGCAGGCCGGAGCCGTTCCGCCGGTCGAGTCCGCCGACTCCGAGGAGTTCGCGGTCATCCTCGGGGTGCTGCACCGGTCACTGGCCTCCGACACCCAGCGCTGGACCCGGATCGCCGCCGGCATCAAGGGCGTGACCGAGGAGACCACCACCGGCGTGCACCGGCTCTACGAGATGCACCGCGACGGCAAGCTGGCCTTCCCGGCGATCAACGTCAACGACTCGGTGACCAAGAGCAAGTTCGACAACAAGTACGGCTGTCGTCACTCGCTCATCGACGGCATCAACCGCGCCACCGACACCCTGATCGGCGGCAAGCTGGCTGTCGTCATGGGCTACGGCGACGTCGGCAAGGGCTGTGCCGAGTCGCTGCGCGGCCAGGGCGCCCGGGTCGTGGTGACCGAGGTCGACCCGATCTGCGCCCTCCAGGCGGCGATGGACGGCTACCAGGTGGCCACCCTGGAGGACGTCGTCGAGACCGCCGACATCTTCATCACCGCCACCGGCTGCTTCGACGTCATCACCAACGAGCACATGGCGCGGATGAAGCACCAGGCGATCGTCGGCAACATCGGCCACTTCGACAACGAGATCGACATGGCCGGTCTGGCGAAGCGCTCCGACGTCACCCGGGAGAACATCAAGCCGCAGGTCGACCTCTGGCGGTTCGACGACGGGCGCGCCATCATCGTGCTCTCCGAGGGGCGTCTGCTGAACCTGGGCAACGCCACCGGGCACCCGAGCTTCGTGATGTCGAACTCGTTCGCCAACCAGACGATCGCCCAGATCGAGCTGTTCACCAAGACCGACGAGTACCCGATCGGCGTCTACGTGCTCCCCAAGCACCTCGACGAGAAGGTGGCCCGGCTCCACCTGGACGCCCTCGGCGTCAAGCTCACCCGCCTCACCGACGTACAGGCCTCGTACCTGGGTCTCTCGCCGGACGGGCCGTTCAAGCCCGACCACTACCGCTACTGATCACCCGGACGCGACACGGAGGGGCCCCTCGACGACGAGGGGCCCCCTCCTGCGCGTCCGCACCGGCGGTGGGGTGGGCTCAGCGGCGGGGGCGGCGGGGCCGGACCCAGGTCCAGACACACCACGCCAACCAGGTCAGCGAGACGGCGGCGGCCAGGAAGCGCAGCCGCATCGCGCTGAGCAGCAGGACCACGGCGAGCACTGTCAGCCAGGGCAGGAATGCCTTCACACCGGCCATTGTGCCGTCTGCGCGCCTGCCGGTCACCTGAGCACTCTGCGGCGTACCAGCACCGCCACCAGCCAGGAGTATCCGCAGTAGAGCAGCCAGAGCACCGTCGCCGCCCAGGCCGCCGTCGTGAGACCGGCCAGGTTGAGCAGGACGATCACGGTGACCGCGATCAGCCAGGTCCGTAGCACCCCGAGCCGGACCATCGGGCGCAGCGGAACGAGCAGCGGGTGGGCGTACACCCGGTAGGCGCGGGCGGCGTCGGCGAACTCCCTGTCGGTCGGGTCCTGCGCCACCGCCTGCCCGAACGAGTTCCCGGCGGCCCTGAACCGGCCACGTTCGGCGGCCGCCGCCCCGTGCAGGGCCAGGGCGGCGGGGTGCTCCGGCCAGGCGGCCAGGAACTCCCGCGCCACCTGCTCGGCCGCCCGGTCGTCACACGTGGCGTACGCGTGCTGGTAGCGGGCGGCGAAGACGGTCGGTGCCCCGGGGTCCTGCTCGGCCGCGCGGGCGATCAACCGACCCGCCTTGTCGGTCTGCCCGACGGCGGTGCACAGGTCGGCGTACTGGCAGAGCAGCCACGGACTGTGCGGGTCGAGGGCCAGCGCGGCCAGCAGGGCGCGCTCGGACTCGACGTACTCCCGCCGGTGGCGCAGGGCCAACCCGAGCCGACCCCACAGGTCGGCGTCGGGCCCGGTCTCGGCCAGTCCGTGCCGGGCCACCGTGACGACCTCGTCCCAGCGGTCCAGCAGGGTCAGCGCCGTCGCCCGCAGCTGGTACGCCACCCGAGTGCCCGCCACCGACGTGGGCAACCGGCCCAGCTCCGTCAGGGCCTGCTCGGGGCGGCCCAGGTCGAGCAGGGCAGCCGCCCGGTGCAGCTGCGGGTCGGGACGGTGTGGCTCGTTCGTCGGCTCCTCCGGGGTGGGCCCGCTCATCCGAGCACCAGGATCAGGACCAGCGTCTCCACCGACCCGAGCAGCACCACAGCGGCAAGGCCCGGCCACCACAGCGAGGACGGTTCGTCACCCCGGAGCTCGGCCAGCCGGAACGGCCGGGCCTGGGTACGGGTGGCGACCACCCCGACCGCGGCCCCGGCCAACGCCCCGACCAGCAGGACCGGCCGGTCCGTGGCGAACAGCGACGTGAGGACGAGCCGGACGGCCACCGCGACC
>NZ_JBEPEQ010000087.1:0-26120 GCF_040300925.1 Micromonospora sp. NPDC000207 | reverse complement strand
GCCGACCAGCGCGCCGAACTGGACCGGCTGGTCGCCGACCTGATCGCCGCCCGGGCGCAGCGCCGGGACCACCACCCGGTCGGCTGACCCCGGTCCACACCCGCTCTCGACGCCCGGACGGTCAGCGGTCCGTCGGGTCCTCGCCCCGGTCCAGCGCGTCCCACGCCTCCACGGTGCGCCGCCCGGTCATCGGACCGGCCTGCTCCGGCGCCGGGGGCGGTGGCGCTGACTGGTGCGCCCGGCGTTCGTACCGGGCGCCCATCGCGGGCCAGCGGCCTCCCCGGGCCAGGGTGAACAGGCCACCGGCGGCGACGAGCACCCCGCCGACCAGGCAGAGGGCGGGCCACTGCCGGTTCGGCTCACCGCCGAAGCCGGCGACCAGTCCGTAGCCGCCGCCGACCGCCACCGCCACGCCCGTACCTGCCAGCAGCCCGCCCAGCGCCCGGCGGAACCGTCCCCGGGTGGCCAGGATCGCGCCGCCTCCGGCGAGCGCCACCAGGGCCAGGGCCGGCACCCAGGGCACCAGCCCCACCCCGGTCCGGACCTCGCGCAGCGGGGGCAGCGGCACCGGCCGGGCGGTGACCTCCACCGACCAGGTCCGGGTCGCGGCCCAGAAGGCGAGGCCCGCGCCGGCCAGGCAGAGCAGCACCGCGTACGTCAGCTCGCGTCGACCCGGCGGGGCCTCCGCCCCGCTCGACGGCGTCGGGTCCGGGGCGGGCTGGTTCGCCGCCACCTCGGCCGGGGTGGGGTCGGGGCCGGTCACCGGGCCGGCCGCAGGGTCTCGGCGGCAGCGATCGCGGCGAGCACGGCGGCGGCCTTGTTCCGGGTCTCCTGCTCCTCGGCGGCCGGGTCGGAGTCGGCCACCACCCCCGCTCCGGCCTGCACGTACGCTCGGCCGTCGCGGATCAGGGCGGTGCGGATCGCGATCGCCATGTCCATGTCGCCGCCGAACCCGAAGTAGCCGACGGTTCCGCCGTAGAGGCCCCGTCGGACCGGTTCCAGCTCTTCGATGATCTCCATGGCGCGGACCTTCGGTGCCCCGGACAGGGTGCCCGCCGGGTAGGTGGCGGCCAACGCGTCGAAGGCGGTCCGGTCCGGGCGGAGTGTGCCGACCACTGTCGAGACGATGTGCATGACGTGGCTGTACCGCTCGATGGTGGCGAACTCCGGTACCTCGACGGTGCCGGGTTCACAGACCCGTCCGAGGTCGTTGCGGCCCAGGTCGACGAGCATGACGTGCTCGGCGCGTTCCTTGGGGTCGCCGAGCAGTTCGGCGGCGAGCCGGGCGTCGGCCGCCGGGGTGTCGCCCCGGGGACGGGTGCCGGCGATGGGGTGCAACAGCGCCCGCCGTCGCCCGTCCGCGCCGACGCTGACCTTCAGGTGCGCCTCGGGTGAGGAGCCGACCACGTCGAACCCGTCGAACCGCAGCAGGTACATGTACGGGCTGGGGTTCGTGGTACGCAGCACCCGGTACACGTCGAGGGGGTCGGCGTGGGTGGCCCGTTCGAACCGCTGGGAGAGCACGATCTGGAAGCACTCCCCGGCCCGGATCGCCTCCTTGGCGACCTCCACCGCCTTCGGGTATCCGCCCTGCGGGGTCCGGCCGACGACCTCGCCCGCCGGTGGACGTTCGACAGTCGAGATCATCGGTGGGATGGGTCGGGACAGTGCCGTGGTCATCGCGTCCAGCCGCCCCACCGCTTGGTGGTACGCGGCTGTCACCTCGGCCGCGCGTCCCGGGGCGTCCAGCGGCGGCAGGACCGCGTTGGCGACCAGGATCGCCGACCCCTCGTAGTGGTCGAGCACCACCAGGTCGGTGGCGAGCATCAGGCCGATCTCCGGTACGCCCAGGTCGTCCGGGTTCTGGGCGGGCAGCCGTTCGAAGCGCCTGACGAAGTCGTACGCCAGGTAGCCGACCATGCCGCCGGTCAGTGGCGGCAACCCGCTGTCCGGGTCCGGTGGGGGGCCGGCCATCGCGTCGACTGTGGCCCGGAGCACCGCCACCGGGTCGCCGTCGGTGGGCAGCCCGGCGGGGGGCTGACCGGTCCAGGCGGCCCGGCCGTCGCGTTCGGTGAGGGTGGCGCTGCTGCGGACCCCGATGAAGGAGTACCGGGACCAGGCCAGCCCCGCCGTCCCGGTGCCCTGCTCGGCGGACTCCAGCAGGAAGGTCCCCGGCCCACCGGCGAGTTTGCGGTAGACGCCGACCGGGGTCTCGGCGTCGGCGAGGAGCCGGCGGACCACCGGGACGACCCGCCACCGCGCGGCCAGGTCGACGAAGGCGTCCAGGTCGGGGCTGACGGTGCCGTCGGTCATGAGCCCGCCTCCCGCTGCGGGTTCCCGGTGACCGGCAGCTCGGTGTGGAAGCAGGTCCGCTCGCCGGTGTGACAGGCCACCCCGACCTGGTCCACGCTGACCAGCAGCGCGTCCCCGTCGCAGTCCAGGGCGACCGAGTGGACGTACTGGTGGTGCCCGGAGGTGTCGCCCTTGATCCAGTACTCCCGGCGGCTGCGCGACCAGTAGGTGGCCCGGCCGGTGGTCAGGGTGCGGTGCAGGGCCTCGTCGTCCATCCAGCCGACCATCAGCACCTCGCCGGTGTCGTACTGCCGGACCACGGCGGCGACCAGGCCGTCGGCGTCGCGCTTGAGGCGGGCCGCGACGGCCGGGTCGAGGCGGGACGGGTGGGCCGCCTCCGCCGGTGTCGGACCGGTGGGGCTGGGGTGGGCGCCGGTCGCCGGCGCGTCAGGTGCGGGCACAGTGACAGATTGTCCCGCACCGGCCCCGGCCCCCGGCCACCCGGCCCGGACCCGCCCGGTCGAACCCGGTCAGTCGGGGGTACGGACGGCGGCCCGGGCCCGGCAGAGCACCGGGTGCAGGGCGCGGGCGAGGTCGTCGGGGTGGCCGACGGGGTGCGGGAAGGTGAGCCGGACCCGGTGCCGGCCGCCGAGCGGGCCGTACGCGACGACCAGGCCGTACCTGTCGATCCGCAGCGGCCGGACCGGGCCGGTCAGCGGCTTCGGGTCGAGCAGTCGGCGGACGTACTCGGTGACCTCCCCGGCGTGGTGGCCGGCCAGGTCGGCGAGGACCTGTTCCTCGACCTGGTGGACCGGATCGGGCTCGGCCTCGGCGTACTCCTGGGGGTCGATGCGCAGGACGGCGTCGCCGCGTTCGAGTCGGGCCTCGGCCACCTCGAAGCGGTAGAGGTGGAAGGCGGTGCCGAGGTCGAGCAGGTCCCCGGTCGGCAGGGTGTCGGCGAAGTCGAGGGCGGCGAGCAGCCGTTCGTCGTCGTCGAGGCGGGTGGCCCAGCCGGAGACCCAGGCCCGGCCGAGGGTGGGGGCCCCGGCGGTCGGTGGCAGGTCGAGGACGTCCAGGACCACCGCGACGTCGCCGGCCGGGCCGGGTTCCAGCGCGGCGGCCAGGTCGCCGGCCACCGGCACCAGCAGCAGCATCCGCCCCTCGGGGTCGGTGACGTGCCGGACGGGGTGCGGACCGGGGCGGTGCGCGACGTGGGCGAGGCCGGGGAGCCGACCGGCCATCAACGTACGGACGACTTCGGCGGGGTTGGGGCGCACGCGCACCTCCGAATCAGGTTAGGCTTACCTAACTCGCACCCTAGGGCACCGACCCCGTCTCCGTCCACGTCCCGTCCGCCCCGGGCTCCACAGGCCCGGACGCACCCCACCCGGCGACCCGGTCACCGGGTCTGCTCCAACCAGGAGGCGAAGAGCTGGGCGTAGACCGAACCCGACTCGGCCACCAACTCGTCGTGCGGGCCGCGCTGCACGATCCGCCCCCGGTCCACCACGATCACCTCGTCGGCCGCCTGCGCCGTGGAGAGCCGGTGCGCGATCGCCAGTGTCGTCCGCCCCCGGGTCACCGCGTCCAGGGTCCGTTGCAGACGGACCTCGGTTGCCGGATCCACGGCACTCGTCGCCTCGTCGAGCACCAGCAGATCCGGGTCGGCGACGTACGCGCGGGCCAGCGCGACGAGCTGCCGCTCCCCCACGCTCAACGCCTCCCCCCGCTCGCCGACCGGGGTGTCCAGCCCCGCCGGGAGCCCGTCGAGCCAGTCCGCCAACCCCAACTCCGAACAGGCGGCGGTGATCTGCTCGTCGGTGAGGTCCGGTCGGGCGAACCGGATGTTCTCCCCCACCGTCGCGTCGAACAGGAAGCCGTCCTGCGGGACCATCACCACCCGCGACCGCAGCGAGGGGAACCGCACCTGTCGCAACGGCACCCCGGACAGCAGCACCTCCCCGGCGGTCGGATCCATCAGCCGGGTGAGCAGCTTGGCGAAGGTCGTCTTGCCGCTGCCGGTCTCCCCGACCACCGCCACCCGGCTCTTCGCCGCGATCTCCACCTCCACGTCGTGCAACACCGGCCTCCCACCCGGATAGGCGAACGAGACCCCGGCGAACCGGACGTCGAGCGGACCGGACGGCAGGTCACGGCCCTGCTCCCCCGGGTCGGCCACGTCCGGGGTGACGTCGAGCACGTCCAACACCCGCCGCCACCCGGCGATCGCGTTCTGTGCCTCGTTGAGCACCTCGGTGGCGATCTGCACCGGCTGGATGAAGAGCGTCACCAGGAACAGGAACGCGGTGATCTGCCCCACCGACAGGTCGCCGCCCGCCCCCAGGGTCACCCCGAGGACCACCACCGACGCCAGGGCCAACCCGGCGGCCAGCTCCCCGACCGAGCTGCCCAGCACGCTGATCCGGATGGCCTTCTGCTGGGCCCGACGCTGGCCCTCGATCGCCTCGTCGAGCCGACCGGCGGTCCGCCCCGAGATGCCGTACGCCCGGATCACCGCCGCGCCGACCACGCTCTCCCCGATCGCGGCGAGCAGGTTGCCCATCCGCTGCCGGACCACCCCGTACGCGGCGCCGAGGCGCTGCTGGAGGACCCGGATGATCAGCACCGCCGGTCCGAAGGCGGCGAACACCACGAGGGTCAACTGCCAGGAGTACGCCAACATCACCGCCGTGGTGACCACCAGCTGACCGAGGTTGACGATCAGGATCACCCCGCCCCACTGGAGGAACTGGGTGATCTGGTCGACGTCGCTGGTGACCCGGCTGACCAGGGATCCGCGCCGCTCGGACTGCTGGTGCAGCATGGACAGGTCGTGGACGTGCCGGAACGCCCTGGTCCGGACGTTTGCCAACGCGGTCTCGCTGACCACGAAGAGCCGACGCATCATCAGGTACCCGCAGGCGGTGGTCACCACCAGCACGGCGGCGGTGAGCAGGACGATGGTGGCCACCACGTTCAGGTCCGGGCCGCCGGGGGCACCCAGCCCCCTGTCGATGCCCTGCTGGACGGCGATCGGGACGGCCACCCGGCCGACCATGTAGACCAACGCCAGGGCCAGCGTCGCGGCCAACCCGACCCGCAGCTCCGGGGAGAGGGCCAGCCCCCGACGCAGGGTCCGCCAGGTCGACTCGGTCTCCGGCGGGGCCTCCCGCGCCGGGGTGGTCGTCGTCGCGCTCACCGGTCCACCTCCACTTCCAGTCCGGTGCTCAACGGGGCCACCGGGTCGTACGGCCGGGGTGTCGGGGGGTCCCCCTCGGCCGGGGCACCCTCCGCCTCGGCCTGCTCGTACGCGGTGACCAGGTCGGCGTACCCACCGACGGTGGCCAGCAGCTCGGAGTGGGTGCCTCGGGCAACGACCCGACCCTGTTCGATGTAGATCACCTCGTCGGCGAGGGCGATGGTGGCCCGCCGGTACGCCACCACCAGGATCGAGGTGGCCGGGGACCGGGGACCGCCGGCGCGCAGCCCGGCCAGGATGGCCGCCTCGACCCGGGGGTCGACGGCGCTCGTCGCGTCGTCGAGGACCAGCAGGCGGGGGCGGCCGGCCAGCGCCCGGGCCAGGGTCAGCCGCTGCCGCTGGCCACCGGAGAGCGACGTGCCCCGCTCCCCGACCATGGTGTCCAGCCCGTCGGGCAGGGCCGCGACGAACCCGTCCGCCTCGGCCAGCCGCAGCGCCGCCCAGACCTCGTCGTCGGTGATCCCGGGCCGGTCCAGGGAGACGTTGGCCCGGACCGTGTCGTCGAAGACGAAGGGCACCTGCGCCACCAGTGCGACGGTCCGGGCCAGCGACTCCGAGGTCAGCCCACGGACGTCGACCCCGTCCAGGGCGACGGTCCCCTGCTCCGGGTCGACCAGGCGGACCGCCAGCGAGGTGATCGTGGACTTGCCCGAACCGGTCGGCCCGACCAGGGCCACCGTCCGCCCGGCCGGGACCGTGAACCCGACCTCGCCGAGCACCTGGACGCCGGGGCGGTGCGCCTCGGCCGGCTCGTACCCGAAGTGCACGTCGGTGAAGGTGAGGGTGACCGGCGGGGGTGCGGTGCCCGCCGGGGGGTCGAGGGTCCGGTCGCCGTAGGGCATCCCGCCGGTGGCGTCGAGGACCCGACGGACCCGGTCCCACCCGGCGACGCTGCGCGGCAGCTCGGCCAGCACCCACCCGACGGCCCGCACCGGGAAGGCCAGCACCGTGAACAGGAACGCCACGCTGACCAGTTCGGCCACGGAGATCGCGTCCTGCCGCAGCCGGACGGTGCCGACCACCAGCACGGCCAGGGTGCCGAGGCTGGGCAGCGCCTCCAGCATCGGGTCGAAGAACCCGCGCAGGCGGCCGACCGAGATCAGCGCGTCGCGGAGTTCACCGGCCCGGGCGGCGAACCGGTCGGTCTCCTGCGCCTCCCGGCCCATCGTCTTGACCACCAGGGCGCCGTCGAAGCTCTCGTGGGCGATGCCGGAGACCTCGGCCCGCAACCGCTGGGCCCGCTGCTGTCGGGGGGCCATCCGGCGGGAGTAGACCACGTTGAGGGTGAACAGGGCCGGGAAGACCGCCAACCCGACCAGGGCCAACGCCCAGTCGGTGACGAAGAGGGAGACGATCGCGCCGACGAGCATCACCAGCGTGCCGACGGCGAAGGGCAGGGGCGCGATCGGGTACCAGGCCGCCTCCACATCGGAGTTGGCGTTGGACAGCAGCGTCCCGGTGGAGTTGCGGTGGTGCCAGGACAGCGGCAGGTCGAGGTAGCGCCGGGTCACCCGACGGCGGTACGCGGCCTGGAGCCGGAACTGCATGAACCCGGCGCCGAGTCGGCGACCGAAGATCCCCACCACCCGCAGCACGCTCAGCCCGAACAGGGCCGCCGCGGCCAGTGCCAGGACCCCGACCCCCACCGATCCCTCGGCGACGGCGGGGACCACCACGTCACCGACCACCGCCCCGACCACGAACGCGCTGGCGATCACCATGGCCCCGAACAGCACGCTCCCGGCGACCGCCACCGCGAAGATCCGAGGCTGCTCCCGGATGGCCAGGCCGAGCACACTCAGCCCGCGCAGGAGTACGTCCCGACTCGTCCTACTCGCCACGTCCGCCCCCGTCGTGAGTTCCCCGTACTTCCCTCATCCTTACCGCTGCGGCGCGGCCGCGCCGACCGCCCGCGATATGTCCGCCGTCACCCCGGACGGCCACCGGGTGGGGTGCCGGGGACCGTGTCGACCCGCCGAGCCGTCGATCCTGCCGCCCGGCCACCGCGTCCGGCGTCGTCCACCGGCCGGGGTCGGCCGGATGCCTCGTCGGCGCGCCGTGGACCGTCAGGGGGCCTACGATCGAGGCATGCCCCGGTATGCCCGTACGGAACGCGCCGCGCTCGCCCAGCTGATGATCGAGGTCGGTCCCGACGCGCCGACAGTGAACGAGGGGTGGGTGACCCGGGACCTCGCCGCACACCTGGTGGTCCGGGAGCGCCGTCCGGACGCGGCGGCCGGGATCCTGCTGCCGCCGCTGCGGGGGTACGGCGAACGGGTGCGCCGGCGGATCGCCGCCGGGGACTGGGCCGCCCTGGTCGAGCAGGTGCGTCGCCCGCCGGTGTGGAGCCCGGTCAGCAACCCGCTGGTCGACGAGTTGACGAACACCATGGAGTTCTTCATCCACCACGAGGACGTCCGCCGGGGCGGGACGCAGTGGGAGCCGCGTGACCTCCCGGCCGGGTTGGACGGCGCGCTCTGGCGACGGGTGTCCCCGATGGCCCGGCTCGCACTGCGAAAGTTCCCCGCCGCGCTGACCATCCGGGCCCCGGGGCACGGAAAGGTCGAGGCCGGGGGCGGTGGGGACCCGGTGGAGGTGGTGGGTACGCCGGGCGAGCTGGTGATCTTCTTCTCCGGCCGTCAACGGGTGTCCCGGGTGGAGGTCGACGGTGACCCGGAGGCGGCCGGGCGACTGCGCACCGCGTCCCTGGGCTTCTGACGGGAGCCACCGCCGACGGTCGTACAGGCCCCTGCCAGGAGCGGCTTGAACCTGCTCAGGACTGGCTGATTCCGTGGTCACGCAATACCCTTTCGGTCACCGCACATGACGTGACCCCCGTCACGCCTCCACCCCCGAAGGCGGCCGAAGCGATGACCCTCGATATACCGTACCGTTCCATTCCCGATATGTTCCTCAAGCGCGTGGCCGCGACCGGTGAACGCCACGCCTACGCCCACCCGGCAGCCGACGGGTCGGGGCCGGTCTGGCTGACCTGGAACGAGGTGGCTCGGCGGGCCAAGGCGATCGCCGCCGGTCTGCACGGCCTCGGCGTCGGCACCGAACAGCCGGTGGCCATCCTGGCCGGCACCCGGCTGGAGTGGGTGCTCGCCGACCTCGGCATCATGTGCGCCGGGGCGGCCACCACCACCGTCTACCCGACCACCGAGCCCGACGACGCGACGTTCATCGTCGCCGACTCCGCCTCCTCGATCGTGTTCGCCGAGAACCCGGACCAGGCGGCGAAGATCGCCGGACGGGACCTGCCGGCCCTGACCCACGTGGTGCTCTTCGACGGGACCCCCGACCCGGCGGCGACGGTACCGCAGCTCACCCTCGCCGACCTGGAGGAGCAGGGCACCCGGGCGCTCGCCGCAGACCCGGACCTGGTGGACCGGATCATCGCCGGGATCGGCCCCGACCACCTGGCCACGCTGATCTACACCTCGGGGACCACGGGCCGCCCCAAGGGCGTCGAGCTGCTGCACGGCGGCTGGTGCTGGGAGGCTGTCGTCCAGGCCGACACCGGTCTACTCGTCGCCGACGACCTGCACTACCTGTGGCTGCCGCTGTCCCACTCGTTCGGCAAGACCCTGCTCTGCGGGGGGATCCACGTCGGGGTGCCCACCTACGTCGACGGTCGGGTCGAGAAGCTCGTAGACCTGCTCAGCGTGATCCGTCCGACGCTGATGTGCGGTGCTCCCCGGGTCTTCGAGAAGGTCTACAACAAGGCGGTCACCACCGCCCAGGGCGCCGGTGGGGCCAAGGCCAAGATCTTCGCCTGGGGGGTGGCGGTCGGCAAGGAGAAGGTCGCCCTGGAGCAGGCCGGCAAGCCGATGCCCACCGGTCTGCGGCTCAAGTACGCCGTCGCCGAGAAGCTGGTGTTCAGCAAACTCCAGGCCCGCCTCGGCGGACGGATCCGGGTCCTGGTCTCCGGCGCGGCGCCGCTCAGCCCGGAGATCGCCACCTTCTTCGCCGCCGCGAACCTGCCCATCTCCGAGGGGTACGGGCTGACCGAGACCAGCGCCGGCAACTTCGTCAACCGTCCCGGTCAGCAGCGCATCGGCACCGTCGGTCCGGCAATGGGCGACCTGGAGTGCCGCATCGACGCCGACGGCGAGGTCCTGCTGCGGGGCCGACCGGTGATGCGGGGCTACCACAACCTGCCCGAGGAGACCGCCGCCGCCTTCACCGAGGACGGGTTCTTCCGTACCGGGGACATCGGGAGCCTCGACCCCGACGGCTACCTGCGGATCACCGACCGGAAGAAGGACCTGGTGAAGACCTCCGGCGGGAAGTACGTCGCCCCGTCGCACATCGAGGGGTTGTTCAAGGCGGTCTGCCCCTACACCTCGCAGGCGGTGGTGATCGGGCAGGCCCGCAACTACTGCACGATGCTGGTCAGCCTGGACCCGGACGCGATCGCCGGGTGGGCTGCCGGTGGCCCGCTGGAGGGCCGCCCGTACGCCGAGATCGTCACCTCGCCGCAGGCGAAGGCGATGGTCGAGGAGTACGTCGCGGAGCTCAACACCAAGCTCAACCGGTGGGAGACCATCAAGAAGGTCACCATCCTCCCCCGGGACCTCACCATCGAGGACGGGGAGATCACCCCGTCGTTGAAGATCAAGCGGCGCGGGGTGGAGAGCAACTTCGCCACGGAGATCGACACGATGTACGAGGGCAGCCTCGCCGAGCTCTGACCCGCACCGGTAGTGGTCGTGCGGCCGGGTCCGGTGCGAACCGGATCCGGCCGACCCCCCGGTGGGTGGTGCAGGACCGTCGCCGGTCACAGGTGCTCGCGTCGCCAACGGCTCGCCTCGACCTCGGCCGCCTGCTGCTCCTCCAACGCCACCTGCCGGATCCGGTGTCGACGGGTCCCCTCCCCGGTGGTCCCCGCGACGACGAGCCCCACACAGACCAGCGCCAGCAGCACCAGGGCGTGCAGGGCCGCCACCTGCCCGGCCAGCGGGGCGAGCAGGACCAGCAGGATCACCGCCACCACCGAGCGCCACCGCAGCACCCGTACCGCCCGCAGGCTGCACCCGACCAGGGCGAGCAGGTAGAGGCCGACCCCGCCGTACAGGACGGCGATCCAGAACCCGCCGAGCGGCTCCCCCCACGGGGGCCCGGACGGGTCGGCCGCCTCCACCAGCAGGTCCTTGCTGCCCAGGGCGAACAGGATGATCCCGGCGACGATCGGCAGGTGTCCGAAGGTGTAGACGTCGCGGGCCAGCCCGGTCCGCACCTGCGGGTCGCGCGCCCGGTGCAGCGCCTGTTCCATGACGAGGGCCAGGGTGTCGAAGTACGCCCACCAGAGCGAGGCGGCGACCAGGATGCCTGTCACCGCCGCCGTCACCACCGGCCAGGTCAGCGGCAGCATGCCGGCGAGGAACCGTTGCCCGAGACCCAAGGCGATGATCGACTCGCCGAGCGCGATCAGCACCATCAGGGCGTGACGTTCCGCCCAGTGTCCGGCGGAGACCACCGCCCAGTACGACCGGCCGATCCGCACCCCGGCGCCGTACTCCAGCAGGAGCGCCCCGGTCCAGAGGGACAGTTGCAGTGTGGTGGCGGCCGTACCGTGGGCGATCCGGGGTGGCACCAGGGCGGCGGCCACGAGCAGGGCCGCCGCCACCACCGGCAGCCCGGCGAGCACCGCCCAGCGACGCAGCCGGGCCGGGTCGCCCCGGGCCACCCACCCGAACACCGACAGCTGGCTGGCCCGGACCAGGAAGTAGCAGGTGGCGAAGACCAGCGGACCGTTGAGCCCGCCCGGTCGGTCCTGGAACGCCCCCGGGACGCTCAACGCCAGCAGGAAGGTCGCGGCGATGGTGACGAACCCGACCACCGGCAGGATCCCCCTGTCGGCCCGGACGATGTTGCCGAGCCCGGCGAACCCGGTCCAGCACCACCACAGCAGCCCCAGGACCAGCAGGCACCGGTACACGTTGGCGACGCCGGGGTGGTAGCCGGTCAGCGAGGTGACGTTGAGGAATGCGAAGACGAAGACCAGGTCGTAGAAGAGCTCCAGTCGGGTGACCCGCGAGCCCGGCGCGCTCCACCTGACCGGCACGAACCCGGCCGCTGTGCCCACCTGGGCAGTCTGTCAGCCGCGGCGGGTGGCCCGGAGCGGATCGGGTCGACCGGCACCCCCGTCAGGCGATGACCACCGGGTCGCGCCACCGGGAGGCGGTGGCCCGGTCCAGGTCGTAGCGGACCGCGGCGATCCGGCCGACCGCCTCCACCAGGTCGGCGGGGGGCAGTGTGAACGGCAGCCGCAGGAAACGCTCCAACGTCCCGTCCAGCCCGAACCGGGGGCCGGGTGCCAGGCGTACGCCCACGTCCTCGGCGGCCCGGGCCAGGGCGCTGGAGACCGGGCCGTCCAGCTCGGCCCAGAGGGTGACCCCGCCGCGCGGCACCGTCACCCGCCACTCGGGCAGCTGCTCGGCCAACGCCTCGATGAGGACGTCGCGCTGTGCGGTGAGCTGGCGTCGACGGGCGGCCACGATGGTCGGGCCGACAGCCAGCAGGTGGACGGCGACGAGCTGGTCCAGCACCGGACTGGACATGTCCATCCCGACCCGGACGGCGGCCAGTCGCTGCACCAGCGGAACGGAGGCCCTGATCCACCCGATGCGCAGCCCGCCCCAGTACGGCTTGCTCATCCCCCCGATGGTGATCACCCGGGCGTGCCTGTCGAAGGCGGCGGTGGGCGGCGGCAGCACCGTACGGTCCAGGGGAAGGTCCACGAACGACTCGTCGATGATCAGGTCGGTGCCGGCGGTGTGGGCGGTGGCGACGAGCTTCTCCCGCAGGTCGGCCGCCATCAGGTGACCTGTCGGGTTGTGGAACTCGGGGATCAGGTAGGCCAGTTTCGGTCGGCTCTGCCGGAGGCTGCCCAGCAGGAGTTCGCCGTCCCAACCGACCTCGTCGGCGGCCAGTCCGTGGGTGGCGATCCGGGCCCGCCGGGCCGCCAACGCCGCCAGCCCGTTCGGGTAGGTCGGCGACTCGACCAGCGCCCCGCCACCCTGCGGCAGTATCAGCCGCAGCACCAGGTCCAGGGCGTGCTGGGTGCCGCTGGTGACCATGATCTGCTCCGCCTGGGTGGGCAGCCCCCGGTCGGTGTACCCCTGGGCCACCGCCTCCCGCAGCTCGATGATGCCGGTCGGGTGGTAGCCCGCCCCCCCGAGGTACCGGGGCAGGTCCTCGGCGGCGGCCCGCGCCGCCGGTACCAGCTCCGGCGGGGCGGCCAGGGCGGCGATCCCGAGGTCGATCATGTCCCGGTCGTCGAGCGGGGCCCAGAGCCCGGAGGTGGCCACCCGGTGGGTGCCGGGCAGCATCGTCCAGCTGCCGGCGCCGCGTCGGCTGGCCAGGTGCCCGGTCTCGCGCAACTGCCGGTAGGCGGCGCTGACAGTGGTACGGCTGATCTGCAGCGCCTCGGCGAGTTCCCGTTCGGCGGGCAGGCGTACCCCGAGGGGCAGTCGACCGTCGGCGAGCAGCCCTCGGACGGCGGCGGCCAGGGCGGCGTAGTCGGGGCTGCGCCGACGGCCGGGCAGGGCGTGCCACTGACCCAGCAGGCGAGCCAATTGGCTTCCTCGGACCTGACTCGTCACCCGCCACCCTCCCGGTATTGGCTCTTTCTTCCCACGAATTGGACCCTAGAGTGGCATGCATGGCAGCAAGTGGCAATCTTCGGCACCGCCCGGTGCGGCGATTCACCCAGCTCTACCTGGGGTTGACGCTGTACGGAACGAGCATGGCCATGATGCTCCGCTCGGATCTCGGCCTGAACCCGTGGGACGTCTTCCACCAGGGTCTGTCCCGGCTCACCGGGGTCTCCATCGGCGTGGCCACCATCGTCACCGGGGTCGCCGTCCTGCTGCTCTGGATCCCGCTGCGGCTGCGCCCCGGCCTCGGCACTGTCAGCAACGTCCTGGTGATCGGGGTGGCCGTCGACCTCGCCCTGACCGTGCTGCCGACCCCGGGCAACCTGCCGGGTCGGATCGCCCTCCTGGTGGCGGGGATCGTCGGCAACGGGGTGGCCACCGGGCTCTACATCGGCGCCCGGTTCGGGCCGGGGCCCCGCGACGGCCTGATGACCGGATACGTGGCCCGACACCCCGGGCGGTCGCTGCGGCTGGTCCGCACCACGATCGAGGGCACCGTCCTGGCCGTGGGGTGGCTGCTCGGCGGGACGGTCGGCCTCGGCACCGTCGCGTACGCCCTCGCCATCGGTCCCCTGGCCCAGGTCTTCATCCCGATGTTCACAGTGGCCCCACCGGCCGCTCCCGAGCCGCCCCGTCGCCCGGAGCCGACATTGGCTGACCGTCAGTAACCGCATTCCCCGACCTCCACCCCCACTGACCTGCCCGGACCAGACTGGGCCGAAAGACGGTGTTTCCTCGGCCGCCGAGGACGGGCATCATCTGGGGCATGGGGGAGAACGGATGGCGGTGGAGCGACGCGTGGATCTTCGTCTCACTGGTGATCGCCAGCGGTGCCGGACGGCACCGGCGGGCCGCCTCCACCCGGCGCCCTGAGGGGGTACGCCTGACCGACGTGCTGTCCACTGCGGACCACCTCAACCAGGCCATCCCCGAACGGCACGAGGTGGAGGACGCGGTCCGACGACTCGTCGGGGCCGGACTGGTCAGCGTCACCGACGGCTGGTTCCGCATCACCACCGACGGCGAGCAGCTCTGGCGGACCAGACCCAGCTCCGGGCTGGGCACCACTGTCGACACGATGCAGGGGGTGCTGAGCCGACGACGTGCCCCCGGCGCGGCCGAGTGGAGCCTCCACGAGGAGGAACACGCGGCCGCCGTGCAGGAGTACTACGTCAGGTCCATTCCGGCACCCCGGCGCTCCCCGGAGGGGCACACCCGGCGGAGCTGACCGACCGCCGGTGGGCACCCGGCGGGACGTGGCGGTGGCGTACCGGTCGGGTCAGCGGACCGGGTGGCCCGCCCCCCGCAGGGCGTCCTTGACCTCGGAGACGGTCAGTTCGCCGAAGTGGAAGACGCTCGCCGCCAGGACGGCGTCCGCACCGGCCCCCACTGCGGGCGGGAAGTGCGCCACCTCACCGGCGCCGCCGCTGGCCACCACCGGCACCTCCACCACCTCGCGGACCGCCCCGATCAGCGTCAGGTCGAACCCGGCCTTGGTGCCGTCGGCGTCCATGGAGTTGAGCAGGAGCTCCCCCGCCCCCAACTCCGCGCCGCGCCGCGCCCACTGCACCGCGTCGATCCCGGTGCCGCGACGGCCGCCGTGGGTGGTGACCTCGAACCCGCTCTCGGTGGTACCCGCCGGTGCCCGCCGGACGTCGAGCGAGAGCACCAGCACCTGACGGCCGAACCGGTCGGCGATCTCGGCGATCAACTCCGGACGGGCGATCGCCGCGGTGTTGACCCCGACCTTGTCCGCCCCCGCCCGCAGCAGCGTGTCGACGTCGGCGACCTGGCGCACCCCGCCGCCGACGGTGAGCGGGATGAAGACCGACTCGGCGGTACGCCGGACCACGTCGAGCATGGTGCCCCGGTCACTGGAGGAGGCGGTGACGTCCAGGAAGGTCAACTCGTCGGCACCCGCCCTGTCGTACGCCGCGGCCAACTCCACCGGGTCACCGGCGTCGCGCAGGTCGAGGAAGTTGACCCCCTTGACCACCCGCCCCGCGTCCACGTCGAGACAGGGGATCACCCGTACCGCCACCGTCATGCCCCGAGCCTATCTCCTGCGTACCCGACCGCCTCCGGCCCGCCGTCCGCCCCGGGCGCGGGTCCGGCACCGGGACGTTCACGGCGGCGGCGCGGGACGCCCCCGCCCACCCGACGGTGAGCGGGGGCGACGGCTCACACCCGGACCAGCATCTTGCCCAGATTCTCCCCGCGCAACAGACCGAGGAACGCCTCAGGGGCCCGCTCCAGACCCTCGACGACCGTCTCGTCCTGGGAGATCCGGCCCTCCCGCAACCAGCCGGCCACCTCCTCGACGAACCGGTCCCGCAGGTGTCCGTGGTCGGAGACCAGGAACCCCCGCAGGGTGAGCCGCTTCCCGATGACCTGGGCCAGGTTGCGCGGGGCGGCCGGCGGCTCGACGGCGTTGTACTGGGCGATCATCCCGCAGACGGCCACCCGCCCGTGGGGGCGCATCGCCCCGATGGCAGCCTCCAGGTGGTCACCACCGACGTTGTCGAAGTACACGTCGATGCCGTTCGGGGCGGCCTCGGAGAGCGCCTCGGCCACCGGGGCGTCGTGGTAGTCGAAGGCGGCGTCGAACCCGAGATCCCGCAACCGGTCGACCTTCGCCGGGGACCCGGCGCTGCCGATCACCCGTCCCGCCCCCCGGAGCCGGGCGATCTGCCCCACCAGGCTGCCCACCGCTCCGGCGGCGGCGGAGACGAAGACCGTCTCCCCGGGCTTCATCCCGGCCACCTCCACCAGCCCGGCGTACGCGGCCAGCCCCGTCATCCCCAACACCGACAGGTAGCTGGCCAGCGGAGCCAGGTCCGGATCGACCGGACGCGCGGCCCTCGCGTCGAGCAGGGCGTACTCCCGCCACCCCAGGCCGTGCAGGACGTGGTCCCCGACGGCGAACCCCTCGGCCTCGGTGGCCACCACCTCCCCGACCGCGCCGCCGTCGAGGGGGGCGTCGAGGGCGAAGGGCGGTATGTAGGACTTCGTGTCGTTCATCCGCCCCCGCATGTACGGGTCGACGGAGACGTACCGGTTGCGGACCAGGATCTGCCCCGGCCCCGGGGTGGGCACCGGGGTCTCCACCAGCCGGAAGTTCTCGGCCGTGGGCCACCCGGTGGGGCGGGAGGCGAGATGGATCTCACGGTTGACGCTTGTCATGCGGCCTACCTCTCGGGTCGTCGGACGGTCGGCCGGCTCAGGCGGCGGCGCGGACGGTCACTGTGGTGTCCACGTTGCCCCGGGTGGCGTTGGAGTACGGGCAGACCTGGTGGGCCTGCTCGACGAGCTGCTCGGCGGCGGCCCGCTCGACCGTCGGCAGGTCGACCAGGAGGGTGACGGCCAGCCCGAACCCACCGCTGCCGTTCGGGCCGATCCCCACCTCGGCCTCGACCACCGAGCCGGTGACGTCAGCCCGGGACTGCCTGGCGACCAGTCGCAGCGCCGAGTGGAAGCAGGCGGCGTACCCGGCGGCGAAGAGCTGCTCGGGGTTGGCGGCATTACCGGCACCCCCCATCTCCTTGGGTACGGCGAGGTCGAGGTCGACGGTGCCGTCGGAGGTGCGGACCCGGCCGTCCCTGCCGTCACCGGTGGCCTGGGCGGAGGCGGTGTAGAGGACCTGCATCGTCACTGCTCCTTCGCTTGGTGGATGGTGTTCGTGACCTGGTTGAGGGTGTCGCGCAGCGCCACCAGCTCGGCCTCGGAGAGGCCGGTGGCGAGGGCCACCCGCAGGGGCACGGCGCACATCTGCTCGCGCAGCCCCCGGCCGGTGTCGCTGAGTCGGACGGTGACCCGCCGTTCGTCCCGGGCGCTGCGCCGCCGGACCACCAGCCCCGCCGCCTCCAGCCGCTTGAGCAGCGGGGAGAGGGTGCCGGAGTCCAGGCGCAGCGCCGCACCGAGCTCGGAGACCGTCAGGCCGTCCGCCTCGACACCGGCGACCCCGGTATCGGCGACGAGGGCGTCTGCGTCTGCGTCGACCTGGGCGGCAACGTCGGCGTGGTTTGCGTCGGCAGCGTCGGCGTCGGCGCTGGCGGCGTCGGAGCGGTCGTCGGCGTGCTCCCACAGCACCAGGAGGGCCAGGTACTGCGGGTAGGTCAGCCCGAACTCGTCGAGGATCGGCCGGTAGACGTCGGTCAGGGCCCGCTGCGCCGCGTAGAGGGCGAAGCAGACCTGCTGACGCAACACCAGATGACCTGTCACGCCCTCGACGGTAGCTCGCAATTTAATTGTGCACAACACAAGCTCACAACGTCTCCAAACACCTACGGGTGCTGCGGGAGGCCGGGCTGGTCACCGAGACCGTGGAACGGCAGAGCAGGCGCTACCGGCTCCGCCCGGAAGGGCTCCGGGAGGTGGAGACCTGGCTCGAACCGTACCGACGGTTCTGGACCCGACGCCTCGACGACCTCGGACACCTCCTCGACACCACCGACGAATCGGAGCAGAGATGACAAGCACCGAGGTAACACTGGACGACAGCGGCCCCGACGGGCCGGTGCTGCACTTCACCCGCCACTACCCGCACCCACCGGCCCGGGTCTGGGCGGCCCTGACCACCGCCGACGAACTGAGCCGGTGGTTCCCCTGCCGGGTGGCGATCGACGCCCGCCCCGGCGGCTCCCTCACCCTGACCTTCACCGGGGAGCCCCCGGAGACCCTGCCGATCACCGAGTTCGAGCCGCCCCGGGTCCTCGCCTTCGAGTGGGGTGGCGAGCGACTCCGGTGGACCCTGACCGGCGAGGGTGAGGGCTGCCTGCTCCACCTGACCAACACGGTCCTCGACCCGACGTGGGCAGCCAACACCGCCGCCGGTTGGGACCGGTGCCTGACCGACCTCGACACGACCCTCGACGGCCGCACCCCCGACGGCGGATCAGGCCCCGACGAGGCCCGGATCGCCCACTACCGCCAACTCCCCCCACCCCCACCCCCACCCCCAAACCCTGACCCCCACCCCCCACCCCCCACCCCGCACAGACGCGTTGATCAAGGGGTTTGCGTCACGGATTCGGCCGGAACTGACGCAAACCCCTTGATCAACGCGGCGACACGGGGGCAGGGGGCAGGGAGGTTAGGGGTTGGTTAGGACGGTTAGGGCTTCGGCGACGGTGAAGGCTCCTGCGTAGAGGGCCTTGCCGGCGATGACCCCCTCCACCCCGACCGGCTCCAGGGTGGCAAGCGCCCGCAGGTCGTCAAGGGTGGAGACGCCACCGGAGGCGATCACCGGCGCGTCGGTCCGGGAGCAGACCTCGCGCAGCAGGTCCAGGTTCGGCCCCCGCATCGTGCCGTCCTTGGTGATGTCGGTGACCACGTACCGGGAGGCCCCGGCCTTGTCCAGGCGCTCCAGCACCTCGTACAGGTCACCGCCGTCGCGGGTCCAGCCCCGGGCCGAGAGGGTACGTCCCCGAACATCGAGTCCGATCGCCACCCGGTCGCCGTACTCGCCGCAGATCCGGTCACACCACTCGGGGTCCTCCAGGGCGGCGGTGCCGATGTTGACCCGGGCCGCACCGGTGGCCAGGGCCGCCCGCAGGGTGGCGTCGTCCCGGATCCCCCCGGACAGCTCCACCGCCACGTCGAGGCGGCCCACCACGTCGGCCAGCAGCTCCGCGTTGGCACCCCGCCCGAAGGCGGCGTCCAGGTCGACCAGGTGGATCCACTCCGCCCCGTCACGCTGCCAGGCCAGCGCGGCCTCCAGCGGGTCGCCGTAGGTGGTCTCGCTGCCGGCGGCGCCCTGCACGAGCCGGACGGCCTGGCCGTCGACGACGTCCACGGCGGGCAACAGGGTGAGGCTCACGGGTCTTCTTCTCCTTGATTCTCGGGTACGACGATTCTCAGGTACGACGGTCCAGAGCGATCACCACGATCGCCGGGAGTACGAGCAGCAGCAGCGCGATCAGCGCCAGGCGCAGCCCCAACGGGTCGACGAACACCCAGATCGCGAGCACCGCGAGCCCTGTCGACGCGGCGATGGTGAGCCGCTCGCGTCGGGTGTGTCGCAGCAGTCGACCGGTCCGACGCCGCCGCCACCGGGGGGTGAGCCGCCGTACCAGCGCCCGTCGCCGTTCCCGGCGGGCCACCTGTCGACGGCGTACGGCCCGTTCCCGGTCCCGTTGCGCCTCCCGGACGGCCCGCAGCCGGGCCCGTTCCTTGCTCACCCGCCGATCACGCCCACGACGTCGACGGATCCACTGGTCACAGGGTGCCCAGCCAGTTTCGCAGCAGCGCCGCCCCGGTGTCCCCGGACTTCTCCGGGTGGAACTGCGCCGCCGACAGGGCGCCCCGCTCGACCGCGGCGACGAAGGGCACCCCGTGGTCGGCGGTGGTCACCGCGGCACCCGAGTCGTGCAGCGGACCGGGGTCCACCACCCCGTACGAGTGGACGAAGTAGAACCGGTCGTCCGGCGCGAGCCCGGCGAAGAGCGTCGAACCCGGAGCCGGATCCACTGAGTTCCAGCCCATGTGCGGCAGCCGTCGGGCGGGCAGCGCCGTGACGGCCCCCGGGAGTAGCCCGAGACCCTTGGTCACCACCCCGTGCTCGTCACCGTGCTCGAAGAGCACCTGCATGCCCACGCAGATGCCGAGCACCGGACGTCCGGCGGCGACCCGCTCGGCGATCACCGGCCCGGCACCCAACTCGTGGATCCCGGCCATGCAGGCCGCGTACGCCCCGACGCCGGGGACGACCAGGCCGTCGGCTTCGGCCGCCGCCGCCAGGTCGTCGGTCACCGTCACCTGCGCCCCGGCCCGCTGCAACGCCCGCTCGGCCGAGCGGAGGTTGCCCGACCCGTAGTCCAGCACCACCACCACCCGACTCATGCCGTCACCTCGCTGCGCTCGGCACCGTCACGAGGACTAACCACGACGATTCCCTCGCTGCGCTCGCTCATACCGCCACCTCGCTGCGCTCGGCACCGCTACGAGAACCGACCACCACGATCCGCTCGGTCATGCTGCGTCTCCCGGGAGGAGATAGAGGACCCCGCCGACGGTGGCCAGGACGGCGAGGACCCCGGCGATGACGACCGCGCTGCGAGGGGCGCCCTGCCGGTGCAGGGACCAGGCCCCGCCCACGAGCACCCCACCCAACGCCAACAACAGCATCGGCAGCACGCTGTCCATGGGCTACAGGGTTCCCTTGGTGCTGGGGATGGCCCCGGCGGACCGGGGGTCCAGGGCGGTGGCCTCCCGCAGGGCACGGGAGACGGCCTTGAACTGCGCCTCCACCACGTGGTGGGCGTCCGGGTTGCCACCGGGGCGGGCGGCCCGGAGGACGTCCACGTGCAGGGTCAGGCGGGCCGCCTGACCGAAGGACTCCCAGATGTGGCGGGTCATGCTGGTCGGGTAGACCGACCCGATGTACGGGGCCAGAGCCGGCTCGTCGTGCACCACGTACGGCCGACCGGAGAGGTCGACGGCCGCCCGTACCAGCACCTCGTCCATCGGGACGGTGGCCGAGCCGTACCGGCGGATGCCGGCCTTGTCCCCCAACGCCTGGTCGAAGGCGGCACCCAGGGCCAGCGCGGTGTCCTCGATCGTGTGGTGGGCGTCGATCTCCAGGTCGCCGTCGGTGCGGACGGTCAGGTCGAAGCCACCGTGCCGGGCGATCTGGTTGAGCATGTGGTCGTAGAACCCCACGCCGGTGCCGATCTCGGCCCGGCCTGTGCCGTCGAGGTCGATCTCGACGAGCACCTTGGTCTCAGTGGTGTTCCGTTCCACCCGCGCGGTGCGGCTCATCGCTGGCCTTTCGGTAGGGACTGGGGGTTCTCGACTGGCATGTGGGTCACAGCCTGCCCACGGCGGTGAGGAAGGCGTCGGTCTCGGCGGGGGTGCCGGCGGTGACCCGCAGCCACCCGGTCAGCCCCACGTCGCGGACCAGGACACCGGCGTCGAGCAGGGTCTGCCAGGCCGTCCGCTGGTCGCCGTCGACCGAGAAGAGCACGAAGTTGGCGTCGCTGTCGGCCACCCGGTGCCCCCGGGCCCGCAGCTCGGTGACGATCCGGTCCCGCTGGACCTTGATCGCGTCGACGGTGCCGAGCAGGACGTCCCGGTGGGCCAGCGCCGCTCGGGCGGCGGCCTGGGTGAGCGCGGAGAGGTGGTACGGCAGCCGGACCAGCTGGACCGCAGCCACCACCGCCGGGTCGGCGGCGAGGTAGCCGAGGCGCCCACCGGCGAACCCGAACGCCTTGCTCATCGTCCGGGTCACCACCAGGCGGGGGTGGTCGGGGAGGACGGCGAGGGCACTGACGGTGCCGGCGCGGGCGAACTCGGCGTACGCCTCGTCGACCACCACCATTCCCGGGGCCTCGTCGAGTACCGCGAGGACCACGGCCGGGTCCAGGGCGGTCCCGGTGGGGTTGTTCGGCGAGCAGAGGAAGACCAGGTCCGGGGCGTGCTCACGGAGCTGGCCGACTGCCTCGTCCACTGTCAACCCGAAGTCGACGCCGCGTCGGGCCGGAACCCACCGGGTCCCGGTGCCCAGGGACAGCAGCGGGTGCATCGAGTACGCCGGAACGAACCCGAGGGCGGTCCGGCCCGGACCGGCGAAGACCTGCAACAGCTGCTGCTGGATCTCGTTGGAGCCGTTGGCCGCCCACACCTGGTCGGCGGTGAGCCCGTGTCCCAGGTAGTCGGCCAGGTCGGCGCGGAGCGCCACCGCGTCCCGGTCCGGGTACCTGTTGAGGTCACGCAGCTCGGCGGCGAGCGCCTTGCCGATCGCCTCGGCCACCGGCTCCGGTACGGAGTACGAGTTCTCGTTGGTGTTCAGCCGCACCGAGACGTCCAGCTGGGGTGCCCCGTACGGTGACAGACCCCGCAGGTCGTCGCGGATCGGCAGGTCGTCGAGGGTGGTCACGAGAGCCCTCCCGGGAACCGGGCGGCCACCGCCTGGCCGTGTGCCGGTAGGTCCTCGACGGCCGCCAGGGTGAGCACGTACGGGGCCACGTCCCGGAGCGCCTCCTCGGTGTACTCCACCAGGTGGACGCCGCGCAGGAAGGACTGCACCGACAGCCCCGAGGAGTGTCGGGCACAGCCGCCGGTGGGCAGGACGTGGTTGGAACCGGCGCAGTAGTCGCCGAGCGACACCGGCGCGTACGCACCGACGAAGATCGCCCCGGCGTTGCGTACCCGCAGCGCCCACTCCCTGGCGTTCTCGGTCTGGATCTCCAGGTGTTCGGCGGCGTACGCGTCGACCACCCGCAGCCCGGCCTCCAGGTCGTCGACGAGGACCGTGCCGCTCTGCTCCCCCCGCAGGGCGGTACCGACCCGGTCGGCGTGCTTGGTCGCCGGCACCAACCGGGCCAGTTCCCGGTCCACAGCGTCGGCGAGCGCCGTCGACGGGGTGACCAGGACGCTGGCGGCGAGCGGGTCGTGCTCGGCCTGGCTGATCAGGTCGGCTGCGACGTGCACCGGGTCGGCCGTGTCGTCGGCGAGGATGGCGATCTCGGTCGGTCCGGCCTCGGCGTCGATGCCGACCACCCCGCGCAGCAGCCGCTTCGCGGCGGTCACCCAGATGTTGCCGGGGCCGGTGATCAGGTCGACCGGGTCGCAGTACGCGGTGGCGTCGGCGTCGACGGCACAGCCGTACGCCAGCATCGCCACCGCCTGGGCACCGCCGACGGCGTAGACCTCGTCGACACCGAGCAGAGCGCACGCGGCCAGCACCCGGGCGTCGGGCAGCCCGCCGTTCTCCTGCTGGGGCGGGCTCGCCACGACCAGGGACCGGACCCCCGCCGCCTGGGCCGGAACCACGTTCATCACGACCGTCGACGGGTACATCGCGAGCCCGCCGGGAACGTACAGCCCGACCCGGTCGACGGGCAGCCACCGCTCGGTGACGGTGCCACCGGGGACCACCTGGGTGGTGTGGTCGGTGCGGCGCTGGTCGGCGTGGACCCTGCGGGTCCGGGCGATCGACTCCAGCAGGGCGGCCCGGACGTCCGGGTCGAGGGTCTCCTCGGCGGCGGTGATGGCCTCGGCGGGGACCCGCAGGCGCTGCGGGGCGATCCCGTCGAACCGTTCGCTGGCCTCCCGGACCGCCGGATACCCATGATCCCGGACCGCCTCGACGAGGGGGCGGATCCGCTCGACGGCCTGGGAGACGTCGAGCTGGGCACGGGGCAGCAGGCGGCGGGGGTCACGCACCCCGCCGCGCAGGTCGATCCGAGTCAGCACCCTTGCGAGTCTAGGCCGCGGCGGGGCGTGCCACTCGCGCCGCCCGCTCCCCGGGATACGTGAGGCGGGCCACGCCCCGGCGGTTCGGTCGGGCTAGGCTCGACACGTGAGTGCGCGGCTGCCGGTGTTCCCGCTCGGGACGGTTCTGTTCCCCGGGCTGGTCCTGCCGCTGCACATCTTCGAGGAACGCTACCGGGCCCTGGTCCGGCACCTGGTCGAGCTGCCCGAGGGCACCCCGCGCGAGTTCGGGGTGGTGGCCATCCAGGCCGGCTGGGAGGTCGCCCCGACCGGGCCGGACGGCAGGCCGGTGCCCGGCGCCGGCGACGTCACCCTGCACGAGGTGGGCTGCACCGCCGAGGTGCGACAGGTCACCGAGCTGCCCGACGGCGGGTTCGACCTGGTCACCGTCGGACGTCGGCGGTTCCGGGTGGGTGACGTCGACGCGGAGTCTGCGCCCTACCTGACAGCCGAGGTGCAGTGGCTCCCGGAGCCGACCGACCCGGACGAGTCGACGGCCCTGCTCGCCACCCGGGTGATCTCGGTCTTCCGGCAGTACCTGACCCTGGTCCGCGCCGAGGACCAGGAGCTCTCCGAGCAGCTCCCGGAGGATCCGACGGTCCTGTCCCACCTGGTGGCGGCCACTGCGGCGTTGACGGTGGACGACCGGCAGGAACTGCTCGCCATCGACGACACCGCCGCCCGGCTCCGCGCCGAGCTGCGGCTGCTCAACCGCGAGGCGGCGCTGCTGCGTCAGGTCCGGGCGGTTCCGGTGCCCCTGCGGGAGCTGGGCTCCCCGTCGACTCCGAACTGAGCCCTGCCGGTCCCGGTCGGCCACCGAACGCGGACGGCCCCGGTTCGTCACCGAACGCCGACGGCCCCGGTTCGTCACCGAACGCGGACGGCCCCGGTTCGTACGGGTCCGGTTCGGGGTGCAGCGAGGGCCACCGCGACCAGCCGGCCAGCAGGGTGTACGCCACCGCCGCCCCGAAGGCCACCAGCAGGATGTTGCCGTAGGGCACCGGCAGGAACCCGAACACCAGGTCGATGCCGCCGGCCCGCAGGTCGACAGGGCGTTCGAAGGTCTGCCCGACCGGCGCGTCGGCCAGCAGCCGTTCGTAGTCCGACCAGCCGATCCGGCGGCCGAGCTGCCAGGCCACCAGGGTGCTGCCCAGCCCGCCGACGATCAGGGACAGCAGTCCGACCGGGCCGCGCAGAGGCCGCAGCAGGACCCAGAGCACCCCGGCGGCGAGGACCCCGAGGCCGAGCGCGAGGAGACTGAACCAGCCGTCCGCGGCGACCGGCTGTTCCGGCTGGGCGGAGGCGTAGACAGCACCCTGCGCGGTTCTGACCACCGGGGTGGCAGGTGCCAGCAGCACCCAGAGCAGCCCCAGCGGCACCCCCAGCGCGGTCATCCCCAGCACCACCGCCGCGACCAGCCGCAGCATCCGGGGCAGGGGCAGGCGCGGCTCGTCGAGGCGCACCCGTACCAGGTCCGGGTAGGGGTTGTGGGGTTCACCGACCGTCGGAGGGGCCGCCGCGACGGACGGATCACCCGGGTAGGGGTCTTCGGGACGTCCGCCGATCGTCGGGGAGGGTGCCGCGGCGGGCGGGTCACCCGGGCCGGTCACCGGCGTCCGGCCGTCGGCCGGGGGGTGGTCGGTGGGGGAACGATCGGGGTCGAAGGCAGCCGGGCTCACCCGATGATCCTCTCAGGTGGCGCGGGGTCAGCGGGCGAACGGTTCGAGCATCACCGAGGTGGCCCGCAGCCAGGCCTGCCGGGTCTCCGGCTGGAGCTGGTGGTACTCGATCGACGAGCCGGTCTCCAACGCCGGGTCGTACGGCACCACTGCCACCGCCCGGGTCCGGGTGGCGAAGTGCTTCTCCAGGTCGGTCTGCAACTGGGAGCGCCCCGGGGTGGGACAGGAGATCAGGGTGACAGCGTTGTCCGCCAACTCCCCCATGCCCACCTCGTGCAGCAGGTCGAGCATCCAGTCGGCGCTGAACGCGGCGTCCTCCCGGGGGACCGTGGTCACCACCAGTTGGTCGGCAGCCTGCATGACCGTCCGCCAGTTGGGGCTCTCCACGTTGTTCCCGGTGTCCACGCAGACCACGTCGTGGGTCCGGCGCAGCAGCTCCAGCACCCGACGGACCGTGTACTTGTCCAGCCGTTGGGCGAACCGTGGGCTCTCCTCGCCCGCCAGGACGTCGTACGAGCCGTCGGAGGCGTGCCGGAGGTAGTCGTCCAACTGCTCCAGCAGGGCACCGCCCTCAAGGATCTCGATCTGGGCCAGGTCGGTGATGAGGTGCCTGATGGTCCGCGCGTGCCGGGCGCTGCCGGCGCGCAACCCGAGGGTGCCGCGCAGTTCGTTGTCGTCCCAGGCCAGCACCCCTCGCCCGCGTACGCTGCCCACCGTCGCGGCGGCCAGGACGGTGGCTGTCGTCTTGTGCACCCCGCCCTTCGGGTTGGCGAACGCCAGCACCCGGGGCGTGCCCAGCTCGCGCCGGAGCACTGCGGCGGCCCGGTCCACGTCGTTCTCGCCGCTCTGCTGACGCCACTCCAGGCGGGGCCCGGCGAAGCTCCGCCCGTCCGACCGGGGCGGGGGCGCAGCCGCCGGAGGCACCGCCGGGGGTGGGACGGCCGGAGGCGGCGGGGGTGCGATCTGCGGGGCCGGTGCCGGGGGTGAGGGCGGTGCCGGGGGTGAGGGCGGTGC
>NZ_JBEPEQ010000086.1:0-26463 GCF_040300925.1 Micromonospora sp. NPDC000207 | reverse complement strand
GTCCGCACCTCGGGGCCGGCCCGCACCGGCGGCGACCTGCCCGCCACCCTGACCGCCCGGGACGTGGTGACCCGCCGACCGGCTTCCGGTGAGGCCGAGGAGGAGCCCTCCGACGGCGGCGTCACAGTCGAGGTGGGCGACGTCGTCCTACCGGAGATGCTGCACGAGGGGGTGGGAGTCGCCCGGGTCGCCGACGTCCGGGACGCCGGGCACCGCCTCGGTCGGCACCTGCACCTGCTCCGACCCGACCCGACCCGCCTGGACCCGTGGTTCCTGGCCGGGTTCCTGGCCGCCGAGGACAATCTGAACGCCGCGTCGTCCGGCACGTCGGTGGTCCGGGTCGACCCGCGCCGACTGCGGATCCCGCTGCTACCCCTGCCCGAACAGCAACGGTACGGTCAGGCGTTCCGTCACCTCCACGCCCTGCGGGTGGCGGCGGACCTGGCCGACCGACTCGCCGACGAGACCGCCCGTGTCCTGGCCGCCGGCCTCACCGGCGGCGCACTGCTCCCCCCGGAAGGACCCCGTTGAACAGCAGCACCCACACCGAGTTGGCGAACCACGCCTGGTCGGTCGCCGATCTCCTGCGCGGCGACTACAAGCAGGCCGACTACGGCAAGGTGATCCTGCCGTTCACGGTGCTGCGGCGGCTGGAGTGTGTCCTGGAGCCGACCCGGGACCGGGTCCGGGCGGAGTACGACCGCCGCAAGGACCAGAACGTGGACCTGTCCCGGTTCCTGGGCAAGGCGGCCGGGCACAGCTTCTACAACGTCAGCGGCTACACCCTGAGGGCGATCGCCGACGACTCCGGTCAGGCCGCGAAGCACCTGCTCACCTACCTCGGGGCGTTCTCCCCCAACGCGCAGGAGGTGATGGAGCGTTACGAGTTCGCCCAGCAGGTCCGCAAGCTCGACTCGGCCAAGCTCCTCTACCAGGTCGTCGGCCGGTTCGCCGACCTCGACCTGCACCCGGCGCGGGTCTCCAACCACCAGATGGGGTACGTCTTCGAGGAGCTGATCCGCCGGTTCGCGGAAAGCTCCAACGAGACCGCCGGTGAGCACTTCACCCCCCGCGAGGTCATCGAGCTGATGGTGAACCTGCTGGTCGCCCCGGACGACGACGCGTTGAGCGTCCCGGGGACCTCCCGGACGGTGTTCGACCCGGCCTGCGGGACCGGGGGGATGCTCTCGGCGGCGGAGGAGCACATCACGAAGCTCAACCCGTCGGCGACGGTGACGGTCTTCGGTCAGGAGCTCAACCCGGAGTCCTGGGCGATCTGCCGGTCCGACATGATGATCAAGGGCCAGAAGCCGGACAACATCAAGTTCGGCAACTCGTTCAGCGACGACGGCCACCGCGGCCAACACTTCGACTACCTCCTCGCCAACCCGCCGTTCGGGGTGGAGTGGAAGAAGGTCAAGGACGAGGTCGAGCGGGAGTACGACACCCTCGGCGACAGCGGCCGGTTCGGTGCCGGGCTGCCCCGGATCAACGACGGGTCGCTGCTGTTCCTCCAGCACATGATCTCAAAAATGAAGCCGGTCACCGCCGACGGGAAGGGCGGAAGCCGGATCGCCATCGTCTTCAACGGCTCTCCCCTGTTCACCGGGGCGGCCGAGTCGGGCGAGTCGAAGATCCGACAGTGGATCCTGGACAACGACTGGCTGGAGGGCATCGTCGCCCTCCCCGACCAGCTCTTCTACAACACCGGGATCTCGACCTACTTCTGGATCCTGACCAACCGCAAGGCCAAGGGCAACGAGGGCAAGGTCGTGCTCCTCGACGCCCGCGACCAGTTCACCAAGATGCGCAAGTCCCTCGGCGACAAGCGCAAGTACGTCACCGCCGACCAGATCACCGCGATCACGAACCTGTACGCGGAGGCACTGGACGCCGCCGCCGACCCCGAGCACCCCCAGCACGCCAAGGTGAAGGTCTTCGCCAACGAGGACTTCGGATACCGCCGGATCACAGTGGAACGCCCCCTGAAGCTCCGCTTCGAGGTCACCGACGACACCCTGACCGCCCTGGCCGCCTCGAAGCCGATCCAGCGGGCAACCGACCCGGAGGCGCTCGTCACCGCCCTCAAGCCCCTGGTCGGGCGGGTGTGGCCGACGAAGCGGGCAGCCTGGGACGCACTGCGAGCCACGATGGCCGAGGCCGGTGCACCCTGGCCGACCGGCGCACCCTTCCAGAAGGCGATGCGGGACGTCATCGGCGTCCGGGACCCCGACGGCGAGGTCCAACTCGTCAAGGGCTCCCCCGAACCCGACCCGGACCTGCGCGACTACGAGAACGTCCCCCTGCACGAGGACATCGACGAATACCTCCGCCGCGAGGTCCTTCCGCACGTCCCCGACGCCTGGATCGACCACGACAAGACCAAGACCGGGTACGAGATCCCCTTCACCCGCCACTTCTACGTCTACAAACCCCCAAGACCCCTCGCCGAGATCGACGCGGAGCTGAAGGCCCTGGAGGCCGAGATCCAGGCGCTTCTTGGTGAGGTCACGTCGTGAGGCAATGCAGGATCAAGGACGTGGCAGGGATCAACACGCGGGTCCTGCCCGAGAACACCGACCCTGACCATGCTTTCTACTACATCGACATTAGTTCCATCAGCGGCCATGGGCAGATCACAATCCCGGAAGAGCGGACAATTTTTGCCACAAGTCCGTCACGGGCTCGACGCCTCGCACCACCAGGATCGGTGATTGTTTCGACGGTCCGAACTTACCTGCGCGCAGTCGCCGCCGTTCCCGAAACCGAGAAGCCATTAGTATTCTCAACGGGTTTCGCCGTCCTTGAGGCAGCCGAAGATATTGACGCCAGGTTTCTGAGCTACCTCTGCCAGTCGAACACTTTCATTGATGACGTCGTGGCGCGGTCAACGGGCGTCAGCTATCCAGCAATTAATGCAGGCGACATAGGGAATATCAAGATTTCCATTCCCGGACGCGCCGAACAACTCCTGATCGCTAATTTTCTCGACATCAACACCACCAATATTGCCAGCTTGATACAGAAGCGACTGAAGCAGCGCGCGGCCCTGGCAGACGGTGCTTACGCCGAGATTTCTGACGTTCTGCTATCGGCACCCTCCCCTCAGCCCCGAGCCAAGTCACCATGGCCCTGGCTGCGGGATCACCCTGGCAAGGGACCATTGGTGCGCCTCGGCTACGTCTGCCGCTTGCAGAACGGCTTGACCATCGACAGCAAACGCGATGTCAGTGGCGAACCCGTGACCCGACCCTATCTGCGAGTCGCGAATGTACAGGCTGGCTATATAGACCTGAGCACCATAGCCGAGGTCACCGTACCGCGTGAATTAGCTAATCGCTCCACGTTACGCACCGGGGACGTCCTGATGACCGAGGGAGGAGACCTGGACAAACTCGGTCGTGGCACGGTATGGAATGGAGAGTTAGCTGACTGCCTCCACCAAAACCATGTCTTTGCTCTTCGCCCCGAGCGGGACCGACTCGACGGCGAGTATCTCGCCCTCATGACTCAGACGATTCACGGACGTTGCTATTTCGAAAGCACTGGGTCTAAAACAACAAATCTCGCCTCAACGAACAGCAGCAAGATTCTCAGCTTCCCCATCCCGCTACCCTCCGTGCGACACCAACGCGAACTGACACGTACTGTTCACACCAAGCTCGACGCCATCAAACGAATGAAACAGAAACTAGATCGTCAGATCGCACTCCTCGCAGAGCGCCGCCAAGCGTTAATCACCGCTGCCGTGACAGGGCAAATCGATGTCTCCACCGCAAGTGGGCGGGGTATCGAGTACTGACCCTCGGCCGCCTTCCAGGTACGTGGCCGCAGCCTCGCCCACGAGACGGGGCTGCGAAAAGGATTCATGTTGAGTAGTGTCTGCGTCACTACGACGTGTACACCCAGATCCCGCCGCGCACTGAGCCGGAAGGATGGCATGGCCAGCATCGAGCAAGTCAAGGCCGAGCTTGCCCAGGCAGCCGAGCAGGGCAACGCGACGACCGCCCAGATCCGGGCCGCCATCGAAGGCACCGAGCAGATGCTCTCCCGTCTGCGGGCGGTGGCGGCCGGAACCGGTCACCCCGCCGTCATGCAGGCCATAGGCCGTGCCGAGCAGAGCAAGCAGCAGTTGGTCGAAGCGGCCACAACCCTGCAGGGGAGCACCGAGGCCGCTCGGCAGTACATCAGCATCCTCGGCTGACGATGAGCATCGGTGAAGTCAAGGCAGCCCTCGAAGAGTCGAAGCGCCTGCTCGACCAGGGCAGGGCGACAATGGAAGGGATCGACATATCTCTTGCCGAGGTCACCAGCCTCACCCTGGCCACCCTGCACGACACTCAGCATGCCGAGGCGGGGAGCGCTCGCAGGACCCTGGCTGACGCCGCCCGTCAAGCCGATCTCGCATTGAGCATGATCAGCGCTGCTACCGAGAACACCTCCACCTACCTCCGGGAACTGGGATGAGCAGCCTGCTCGCCCAAGTCGTGGCTCAGCTCAGGTCCGCCGTTGATCAATTAGACGGGTTGGCGGTGCGCGCGAACCATGCGGCGGAGGACATCGCTCAAGGCCACGACCGGTGTGCGGGCGTCGGCTCCGGCAGTTCGCACCCAGCCCTCCGCGCGGCGATCGGCCAGAGCAGAGCCGCTGTCGACAAGACCCGCACGGTAAGCCGGCTGGTGGCTGCTGCCGCAGGCCACCTTGTCGAGTACGCCCGCGAGATCGCGCCAGGATCAGTCGGTGGGCCGAGTGACCATGCGATGCCCTCGGGAGAAATCGTGGTGTCGGAATCGGCGAGCCGGGGCAGCAAGGCCGAAGCCTTCCTGCGGCGACACGTCAAGAAGGCGGACAGCACCGAGGAGAACCTCCAGAAGGCCGAGAAGGCGGTGACCGCCGGGCTGCGCGATCTCGTCGATGAGGCTAAGAGCGGTCCCGGCAGTACGACGACATCGACAGCACAACCCACGCCCGCCACGCCGACCGAGCGACCACAGTTGGATCATCCGGTCACCTCCGTCATCATGACCGCCGGAGCAGTCGTGGTCGGGGTCAAGGGGTTGTGGAACCTCGCCAAGAAGAGTCATCAGAGGAGGCGTCATGGCGATCAGTCCTGACATGGTTGCCTATATCCGGACCATGGCGAAGGGTGAGCATGTTGCCAACGACGAGGTTCAGGCCCGCCTCGACAACGATGGCTGGGACGGCTTCAGCACGTTACTCGGCGCGGTCTTCTACTTCGCGGTCAACCGCCACTTCCCCACCGGGGCCACCCAAAATGAGATCATCCAGTTCGTCAGCGAAATGCGTAGCACCACAATCGGTGGACCCGAGACCGACGCGAGCAGCGCCGAAAGGCTGGTCAGCGCCGCCCTCGACCCGAGCCTCGACACGGACGTCGAACCGAGACTGGCCGGTCGGATCCAGGGCCTGACGATCCTGCATACCCTCGGCGGCGGAAGGGTGAGCGATACCGAACTCGACGGCATCCTCCGCGAGTCCGTCACCCTTGCAGACAGCCTGCTCGCCTACTGAACTCGGAGAGCCACGTGGCAGAGCAACCGCTCAGTGAACTGATCTGGGCACTGGCACGAGCCGACTGGGACGAGGCCAACGCCTTGGTCGCGGAGATCGGCCGTGGCGGTTGGGTCGGCGGCGTCCAGGTCATCGGAGCCGCGTACACGCTCGCGGTCCACCGCTACTTCGACCCCGATGCCACCCCCAACGAGGTCGCCGCCTGGGTCGCTGCTGCCCGCGACAAGTACCAGGGCGGTGGCGCTCTGCCGACTTTGGAGATGGAAGGCCTCATCCGCGCGGCCCTCGGCGAACCTGAGCTGATCGAAAACATCCCCGTTGAGACCCTGATCGCGGTCGAGATTTTCATTCTTGGTCAACTTTTCATCGAAAACCCGCTGACCCCGTCAGAGATCGAGGAATTCGTCGCCGAGGCGAACGAGGTCGCGGCCGAATACATGTAGACAAGCCATGCCGTCAGCCACTCCCCCACGAGCGCCCGACCTCCCCGAACTTCGAGGGGTCAGGTCGTCTCAGTCTTCAGCCCCCCGTTCAGGTACGGCTGGGACGGTCGCTGGAAACACGCCCCCGACACACGGGACTCGACGGTGCGGACGTGCCGGAAACCCTGTCGACGGTAGTAGGCGTGCAGACGGTCGTTCGTGGTCCAGGCATCCAGACGTAGCCATGTCAGCCCGGCGTCGTACGCCCGACCGCCAGCCCAGTCCAGCATCTCCCCACCCAGGCTACCGCCTGAGCGGGCGAGCGGAATCATCATCTTCGCCGCGTACAGCGCGTCAGCCGGGTCGTCCTCCGGGTACCACAGCGCCTCAGGGTCCCGGTCCGGCTTCCACAGGCTGTCCACGTCGATGTACGCGGTCAGGGTGATGGTGGCTACCGGGTCGGCCCCCTCCCACACCATCCAGGTCTGCCCGGCGGACACTGTCGCCGCAACAGCCGATCGGGGCAGCGGAATGGACCACTGCTCCTCACCTCGGGCGGCGAGCCATGCCACGCGCTCACGTCGCCAACTCATGATGACCTCGACATCCCTCAGCCGAGCCGGCGTGATGATCACTCTGGTGATTCGTCCCGACGAGAATAGGCACCATCCACATACCTGCGCCGTGGACGAACATCATTCCAGAAGCGGCCCGGCCGGTTTGTCAAGGAGCGACGAGTTCCCGTGCGTCCTGGCAGAACTGTCGGACGGCGGGCATACGCCGGTAGGGAGTAAGGGAACCGACAAGGTTGCGGACGTGCTTGATGCACCGGGCGGAGTTGACCTGCCCGGTGAGAGTCTCGACGGCCTGATGACCAAGGGCAAGCGCCTTGTCCAGGTCAGGATGATCCTGGCGCACGTAGGTCGTGGCGAGCAGTGCGTTTCGCAGCGCACCCTCACGGGTGTACTCATCGCCCTGCAAGCGCAACGCGGAACGCAGATGCTCTCGCGCGCGGGGCCAGTCTTCGAGCTTGACGAAGCAGTAACCGGCCTGAGCATGGGCCTGCGCTTCGTTGACCCAGTAGGACCAGTCGGGGTCGCCATGCTCCGGCCGGCTGTCGGTGAATCGGTCGAATGCTCGATCGAGAGCGCGGCGCGTGTCGGTGACCGATTGGTTGTTCGCGTATGCCTCGGCAGCCCTGAGGTCGAGGATGGTCGACACCTTCGGGCTGGTAGCGGGGTAACTAGTCCGGGCGGTCTCGGCGAGGGTCACGGACTGGCGGAGCTGCCCGAGGTCTTTCGCCTGACAGGACATGAAACCGAGGATGTTGGCACCGAGTCCACGGTCTCCGGCCGCATTCGCTTGATACAGCCCCGCGATCCAGAACCGCTGCGCCTGCGTGTGGTGACCGTCGTCGAAGGAAAGCCACCCAGCCAGGCGCAGCAGCTCACCAGCGGTGGAGTGGAGACGTCGACCGACAGCGTCGGTGTAGCTACGCTCTCGCAGAACATCAACCACTGTGCTCAGGTGCTGGCGAACCAGCCCCAGGGTCTGGCCGCTGCCGAGATGATCGTCCATTCGCCGCAGACTCGCGGTCACCTCGTCCAGATGGTCCACGACAGAGGCCGACAGGACGCGTCCACTGGTAGACGCGATGTTCGGCGGTCGTTGGGCGATCAGCCACTCGTGTGCTGGTGACGTCAACGCGGAGCCAAGCAGTGTCAGGAACATCCGTCGATGCATCATCGCCTCAGACTCGTTCACCACCTGAGCTGCCTGCAAGGCCCCAGCCGAAGACCAGGGTAAATCAAGACCAGCAGAGGCTGGGATAGCTTCGAGCCCGTCGTCCGGCCAACCGAGCTCGTTCAGACCAACGGTTCGCTGTAGATGCTCGGAAAGCAGGGACGTGATCAACGATGGCCACGGACTGCGGGGAACGTCACCCTTCTTCCACTTGTACGGAGTCTTCGGGTGCAGACGTTCGGCACGCCCGTGCCGCTTGGCGCACTCGTTGAGGTGCCGAGCAAGTTGCTCCGGCTGCCATCCGACCTCGGCCAACACCCGGCTGATCGCCTCTCCGCTGGATGGCAAACCCGCCCCCTCGATGCGTAGCACTTCTTGCACGCAGCGTATCGGCGACGTCGGCCCTCCGGTGACCGGGCACTGATCCGCACCTATAGGCACCACGCGCACCTGCTCTCATCGCGCTCTGGCTGAGGTCAACTTGACCCATCAGGACGGACGACACCTATGAGGGGCATTCCCATGCGAACGCTAATCTCAGCGCAGACGGGCAACAAGCCGCACCCGACCGCGACCGGGTTACCGCCAAGGTCGTTCGCGTTCCGCACGAACGTCAGGCGGCAGCTCTACTTGTCAGCAGGGTGCCCGTCGGCCCAGAGCGAATCGAAGTGCTCGACGTACCTGTCGAAGACGCCCCCTTGCTGTGCGCGCCGGAGATGCAGGGTCACGGAGTCCTGTCCGAGCCCGACACCGATGTGCGTGGCGACGATGGCTTCATCATCAAAGATCCATACGGAAATGGCGATGTGGCGGTCCGAAAGCCGTACCGGAATCTCGGCGTCGACCTTGGTGATCTCCGCGCGTGTCATCGCGATTCGGGTCGCAAGGGTCAGCGGAGTCGCCTCAAGCCGTTCACGCTCGGAGGTGACCTGACTGTCCGGGTCGCCGAGCATGAAGCGTACGTCAGCTCCGGACTTGACCTTGGCAGCGAGGGCGGCAGCGGCACTCCGCACTTCCAACCACAAGAAGTACTCGTGTACCCGCCGAACCACAGCCGGGATCCGGCACGCTCGATTGCTTCGCGGAAAACGGAACGCGGAAGGTCGGCACGGCGCGGGTAGACGCCGACCACTTCCCGATCCGATCCGACCTTCACGGCACGTCGAATGATCTGAGGCCACAGCACCCTTACATCCTCGCCCACCAAGTGCCGTGATTGCCGCACCACTGGCTGTCCGTTCTCTTCAGGAAAGGAGACCTTGTTGATGTCCGGGATCGTGTCGATCGTGTTTGGTGGGTTGGTGCCGGGGTTTCTGCTCGGGCTGTTCGCGTTCCGGGTGAAGTCGCGGTGGTGTCCACGGTGTGGCGAGTCCACCGACGCCATGCCCCCGCAGACGGGACAGGGCCGGTGAGCGGGCCGGGGCTGCGCGGCGGCGACGAGCTGCCGATCGGTCGGCGGCTGGCCCGGTGGCGGGTCCGCCGCCGGATGACCCAGCAGATGCTCGCCGACCGGCTCGGCAAGTCCAAGAGCTGGGTCGACAAGGTCGAACGCGGGGTACGCGCCCTCGACAGGTACTCGGTCATCCAGGAGATCGCCGAAGTCCTCCACGTCGACCCGACCACCCTCCTCGGCTCACACCGTGTGCCCCAGACGGCGGCCGTCGGCCTGGACGGAGTTGAGGCGGTCCGTGCCGCCCTCGCCCGCTACCAGCACCGGCCCACCGCCACACCCCCCGTCGACCAGCTGCACCGGCACGTCGCCCACGCCTGGCTGACCTACCACCACGCCCACTACGCCCAACTCCTGCGGAGCCTGCCCGCCCTCCTCGACGCCACCCACACCACCCCGGCGCTGCTCGTGCCCAGCTACCGGATCACCGCCGCCGTACTGGTCAAACTCGGCGAACCCGACCTCGCCTGGCTCGCCGCCGACCGGGCCGTCACCGCCGCCGCCGACAACCCGACGCTGCGCGGGACCGCCACCATCGTCGTCGCCGAGGCCCTCCGCACCCTCGACCGGGACCGCCTGGCCATGACCGCCGCCCTCGCTGCGGCCGACACCGTCACCGAGCAGAGTGTGCAGGGCACCCTGCTCCTTCAGGCCGGACTCGCCGCCGCCGGAACCGGCGACCGCCGCAACACCGACGACCTCATCGACCACGCCGACGACCTCACCAACCGGGGTACGCCCGTCCCCGACCTCCACCACACCCACTTCGGCCCGCTCACCGTCAGACTCGCCCGGGTCCTCGCCGCCCTCCGCCTCGGCGACACCACCGAAGCCGTCTACCTCCACGAGAAAGCAGTCCGCCGCGACGACTGGACACGCCTGCCCGCCGAACTCCGGGCCGCCCACCTCCTCGACGCCGCCCACGCCTACGCCCAGACCGGGGACCACACCATTGCCGCACAGAAGGTCCTCGCCGCCGACACCCTCGCCCCCACCGAAGTCCGGTTCCGCCCGTACGCCCGTACCGTCATCGCCGAGATCGCCCGCAGCGGACCCGCCGGTGCCGACGTGGCGCGACTGGCCACCGCAGTCGGGCTGACCCGATGAGCCGCACCCCGCTCAACGACATGATCCGGGCCTTGGCCCGACGCGACCTGGACACCGTCGACGCGCTGGCGGTGGAGATCGGTCAGCTCGGGGTGGCGGACGGCCTCCGACTCGTCGGGGCCGCGTTCGCCGTCGCCGTCCACAGGCACTTCGGCCCCGACGCCACCCCCACCGACGTCTCCGCCTTCGTCGCCGGGGCTCGGGACCTCTACCCCGACGACGAGAGCCTTCCGCGCCTCGAAATGGAAGGGCTCATCCGGGCCGCCCTCGGTGAGTACGACCTTGTCGACAACATCCCCGCCGAGACCGCCCTCGGTGCCGAACTGTTCATCCTCGGACATCTCCTGATCACCACACCCCTGACCCCCACCGAGCTGGACGAATTCATGGCCGAGGCCGAAGAGCTCGCCGAAGAACACAGGTAGCGGCATCATGGCGATCACACCGGACCAGATTGCCTACATCCTGACCATGGTGGAGGGCGACCACGCGGCGAACGACGAGGTCGAGGCCCGGCTCGACCGCGACGGCTGGGACGGGTTCGACGTGCTCCTCGGGGCGGTCTTCTACAGCGCGGTGAACCGCAGCTTTCCGCGAGGGGCCAACGCTGGCGAGATCATCCGATTCGTCGCCGACATGCGGAGCACCATGACCGGCGGACCCGAGACCGACCCTGGCAGCGCGGAAAGGCTGGTCAGCGCTGCCCTCGACCCGAGGCTCCGCACCGACGTCGAGCCCACGTCGACCGGCCGGATCCAGGGCCTCACCATCCTGTACGCCCTCGGCGAAGGGGCCGTTTCGTCGGACGAGCTGAACGCCATCCTCACGGAGGCCGCCACCCTGGCCGACCGCATCACCGAGTGCCTGTGACGGCAGGGCTAGCCGCGCGCGTGGCGCAGGAGCCGGAGTTGGCCGATCTCGGTGGCGTTCTTCATCAGCTCGGCGTTCACCCAGGCGATCATGTGCGCGACGGTGTGCGCGGGGTCGTTCTGCCAGGGAAAGGGGGCGGTGGCGTCGAGGTCCGCGTCGCCGAGCTGATCGAGAACCGACAACCACGCGGTACGGAGATCACGCAGCCACGCCACCGTCTGCTCACCGCCCCCGGGCCACCCGACCTCGGTCCGCTCCCGTGGCGTGCGCCCCTGAGCGTGGTCGACTGTCACCGTCCACCACCAGCCGATATGCCAGGTGATCCACCCGATCGTCGGGACGGGGATCGGATCGGGCTCGACGTCCGCCCAGTCCGACACCCACCCACCGTCGGCATCCTGGCGCATCGTCCAGCAGTGCGGGGCGGGCTCCCAGAGGAAATCTGTCGGCTCCAGCCGTTCCAGGTGATACTCGAACAGCGACCAGGTCAGGTCGAACTGCCAACGCAGCAGGTCAAGGCGGGACGCAGACACCAGGCGACCCTGCCACATCCCCATGGTCGGGGTCGAACGAGATCATGCCGTCAGCCTGCAGGGTCAGCCGGCGGGGTAGCTCGTCGGTTCCGTCTCACTGCCGTCGACAGCTGAGGCGATCAGAAAGGGCTGTGGCTGGGGTCGTACCAGTCGGCGGCGTTGTGCAGCAGCACCTGTCCGTCGACCCGGGTCAGCATCAACCAGTCCCCGTTGAGGGTCAACGCCGCATCCTCGCTCCGATGCGCGAGCACACCGGCGACGGTGCGGAGCATGTGACCCCGAGCCCCCTCGCGGTCGGCGAACTTGTCCATGTAGAAGGTGACGTCGACACACCTGCCAGGCTCCCACCGCCACACCTGACCGTCGTCGCTCTCAGCCTCGTGCCAACCCACGCGGTCCTCGACGATGCTGACGCCGTAGCCCGGCTCGTCCACGGTCGGCGTACTCAGCAGCCGGTCACCGCCCGACGTGGTCGTCTCTTCTGCGTGTGGTGCGACAAGCGCCGCCACTTCGTCCAGCGACAACCCACCGGCGAGCGTCAACCGGTACTCGACCCCCATCGTCAGACCCCCTCGCCGTGATGCTGCCACCAGGAGGTGCGGTGCCGACGCAACACGCCGTCGACCCTGGTCAGTAGCAGCCAATTCGCGTTCAGCACCAGAGCCGCGTCCTCCGGCTGACGGTCGAGAAGCTCCGACACGCTACGAAGCATGGCCGGGACACCTCGCTCGGCGATGACGTCCTTGCGCATAACGTAGTCGACCTGGAGGTAAACGTCAGGCTCCCAGACCCACACCGACCCGTCATCGTCCTCCGCGTCGTAGTAGCCCCGATACCCGGCGATGATGTCGATGCCGTACCCGAGAGTGGCGTCGGGACCGGACCGCAGCATCGGGCGGACCGAGGTGGTTCGGGTCTCCACCGCCTGTGGAGCGACCACCTCGGCAACCCGGCTGGACGGAACTCCGCCGGCCAGGATCAGTCGGAAGACAATCGCCACCTCAACTGGCCCTTCGCACACCGTCGATGTCGTCACTCGGGTCATACCAGTCGGCGGAGTTGTGCAGCAACACCTCTCCGTTGACCCGGTCTTCGACAGTGGACATCGGCGGCACCTCGCACAGGTGAAGGGGTGATGGGGGCAGAGGGTGAAACCTACCCGCGTGCGATCGTTGGCTGACAACCGACGCGACACGCCGGGAAAGGTGTCGGAAATCCACCAACGATCATGGTCTGCCCAGGGGCGCACCCGATCAGTAGGCTCCCGGGGTGGCACCGGGGTCGACGGCGGGAGGCGCGATGGCTGTTCATCACGAGGAGGCCTTCGGGGACGCGATCGTGGCGTCGCTGCTCACCAACGGGTGGGAGGAGGGCCAGGCTGCCGACTACCGGCCCGATCTCGGTTTCGACACCGGGCAGCTCTTCACCTTCGTCGGTGCCACGCAGGCCGATGAGTGGGCGGAGCTGGTCACCTTCTACGGCGGCGACCAGGTGGCCGCCCAGCGGGGGTTCGTCAAGCGGCTCGACCGGGCGATCGCCGACGACGGACTCCTCGCCGTGCTCCGCGACGGCGTGCGGGACAACAGCGTCCGGATCCGGGTGGCGTACTTCAAGCCGTCGCTGGTGGAGTCCGACGCGATCCTCGACGACTACCGACGCAACCGGCTGACAGTGGTCCGGGAGTTGGCGTACGCGACGAAGCAGGCCGACCGGGGCAACCGGCTGGACCTGACCCTGTTCCTCAACGGGATCCCGGTGGCCACCGCCGAGCTGAAGAACCCACTGACCGGGTCGGGGGTGGAGCACGCCAAGGAGCAGTACCGCACCGACCGGGACCCCACCGAGCTGATCTTCGCCCGGCGGGTGGTCGCCAACTTCGCCGTCGACCCCGACCTGGTCTTCGTCACCACCGGGCTGCGCGGGAAGGCGACCAGGTTCCTGCCGTTCAACACCGGGTCGGCGGGGCCGGGACGACCGGGCGGCCAGGGAAACCCACCCCCCACCGGGTACGGCCGGTACGCCACCTCCTACCTGTGGGAGGAGGTGTGGCAGCGGGACAACTGGCTGGACCTGCTGGAACGCTTCGTCCACCTGCACCGGGAGAAGGGCGCGGACGGGCGTACCCGAAAGTCTTTGATCTTCCCCCGCTACCACCAGTGGCACGCGGTGAAGCAGTTGACGACCCACGCGGCCCGGCACGGGGCCGGGCAGCACTACCTGGTGATGGCCTCGGCGGGGTCGGGGAAGTCGAACACCATCGCCTGGCTCAGTCACCGGCTGTCGTCCCTGCACACACCGGTGGACGTGGCCGACCTCGACCCGACGGCCGTGGAAGCCGGGCTGAAACCCGGCATCCCCGTCTTCGACAAGGTCGTCATCATCACCGACCGACGCAACCTCGACTCGCAACTACGCGAGACGATCGGGAGTTTCGAGCAGACCGCCGGTCTCGTCGTGAAGATCGACGAGGAGCAGGGGGCGAAGTCCGAGCAGCTCGCCAAGGCGCTCTCCAAGGCCACCGGGAAGATCGTCACGGTGACCCTGCAGACCTTCCCCGCCCTGGTGGAGTACCTCAAGCGCAACCCCACCGAGATCCAAGGTCGGCGGTTCGCGATCGTCGTCGACGAGGCGCACTCCTCCCAGGCCGGTGAGGCGGCCGGAGCGGTCCGGGAGGTCCTGCGGGACCTCGGTCTGGACGCCGAGTCCGGTGACCCCGGTGCCACCAGCACACCCGCCGAGCCCGACGTCGACGCGCGGCTCAAGCGCCGGGCACGCAACCGGCAGCGGGCCGCCAACCTCTCCTACTTCACGTTCACCGCCACTCCCAAGGACAAGACCCTCAAGGAGTTCGGCACCCGGGGCGAGGACGGGAAGTACCACCCGTTCCACACGTACTCGATGCGGCAGGCCATCGAGGAGGGGTTCATCCTCGACCCGCTGCGCAGCTACGTCACGTACGACACGTACTGGAAGCTGGTCAACGGCAACCCTGACGAGCGCAAGGTCGACCGGGCCAAGGCGAACCCGCTGCTCGCTCGGTACGCCCTCACCCACGACTCGACGGTCGCCCAGCACGCACAGGTGATCGTCGAGCACTTCTTCGCGCACACCGCCGGGCGGCTCGGTGGACGGGCGAAGGCGATGGTGGTCACCGCCTCCCGGCAGAGTGCCGTGCAGATGGCCCGGTCGATCCGTAAGCACCTCGGCGACCGTGGCCTTCCCGATCCCGGGGTCCTGGTGGCCTTCTCCGGCACCCTCACCCACGACGGGGAGGAGATCACCGAGGCGAAGGAGAACGGCGGTCTGCCCGAGAAGGCGCTGCCCAAGGCGTTCGGGTACGCCCGCGCCGACGACCGGACCGGCGGCGCAGGGCAACCCGAGTACCGGATCCTGGTGGTGGCGGAGAAGTACCAGACCGGATTCGACCAGCCCCTGCTCACCACGATGTACGTGGTGAAGAAGCTGACCGGGATCGCCGCCGTGCAGACCCTCTCCCGGCTCAACCGGACCGCCGACCGCAAGAGCCAGGCGGACCTGGCGGTCCTCGACTTCTGCAACGAGGCCGAGGACATCCGGGAGGCGTTCCGACCGTACTTCGAGGAGGCGGCCACCCTCCCCTCGGACCCCAACCTGCTCTACAGCGGGCAGAGCCGGGTGATGTCCGCACCGATCCTGGTCGGCGACGAGATGCAGGCCTTCGCCGCCGCCTGGTTCGCCGCCGACACCCACGCCGCCGGGAACACCGCGAAGTGGGCGAAGCTGCACGCCGAGCTGTACCGGCACCTGGACCCGGCCGTCGGCCGGTTCGACGCCCTGCTCAACGGCGAGGACCCCGACGACCAGGCCACCGCCGAGACCTTCCGGGGTGACCTCAACGACTACGTCCGCAAGTACGGATTCCTCTCCCGGATCGTCCCCTACCAGGATCCCGAGTTGGAGCGGCTCTACCTCTACGGACGGCACCTGCTCAACCGGCTGCCCCGCCGCGACGACGGCGGTGTCGACATCGGCGAGGTCGACCTCAGCCACCTGCGGGTCGAACGGACCGGTGAGCACGACGTCAGCCTCGTCCCGGAGGGAACGACCGACCTCCACGGCCTCGGCGACGGCTCCGCCGACGCCAGGGAGCCGGAGAAGTCACTGCTCTCGGAGCTCATCGCCCGGTTCAACGACAGGTACGGCACCGAGTTCACCGACCAGGACGTCATCAAACCGTTCCACGAGGCCCTCGCCGACCCGAAGGTCCGCCTGGCGGCCGTCGCCAACGACGTGGAGAACTTCGGCCACGTCTTCGACCCGGTCTTCGAGGACAAGATGATGGACCACTTCGACACCACCGCCGAGATGGGCCGCAGGTACTTCGACCAGCAGCAGGACTTCCGCAGCTCGCTCAACCGCAGCGCGCGCAGCGCCGCCTGGCGGATGATCCGCGACCAGGAGGGGGTCGTCGACGACGCCGCCTGATCCGGATACCGTCCACACTCGACGACGGCGGACGGCAGCTGGGGGTGACAGTGCGGGCAGACCCGATCGCCGGGCGGTACGAACTGGTCGACGAGATCCGCTCCGGTGGCATGGGCCAGGTCTGGCGCGGCTACGACGCGGTCCTGGACCGCGAGGTCGCCGTCAAACTGATCCGGCCCGACGTCGTCTACTCCGCCGCACGGGCCGAGGAGTTCGCCAGACGGTTCCGCCGCGAGGCCCGGATCACCGCCCGGATCCAGCACCACGGCGTCCCCCAGGTGTACGACGCCGTCCTCGACACCACCTACGACCGGGTCTACCTGGTCATGGAGTACGTCCGCGGCACCCCCCTGCGGGCCTACGTCGACCCGGCACGGCCGCTGCCGGTCGGCTGGGCCGCCGCCATCGCGGCACAGATCTGCACCGTCCTGTCCCACGCCCACGCCATCCCCGTCGTCCACCGGGACCTCAAACCCGACAACGTCCTGGTCTCCGACACCGGCGCGGTCAAGGTGCTCGACTTCGGCATCGCCGCGATCCTCGGCACCGACGTCACCCGGCTCACCGGCACCGGACACATGATCGGCACCCACCACTACATGTCCCCGGAGCAGATCCAGGGTGGCCCGATCACCCCGCAGAGCGACCTGTACGCCCTCGGGTGTGTCCTGCACGAACTCCTCTCCGGCCGGACCCTCTTCGACGGGGCGAACGACTTCCAGCTCATGCGTCAGCACGTCGACGAACCACCCCCGCCGCTGCGCCGACTCCGCCCGGACGTTCCCGAAGCACTGGAGCGGGCGGTCCTGGCGCTCACCGCCAAGGTGCCCGAACAACGGCCCCGCGACGCGTACGACGTCTACGAGCAGTTGCTACCCCTGCTCCCGGCGCCCGGATCGGCACCCCCGCAACGGGGACACCTCCCGGCCGGGGTGCCCGACCCCACACTGATGTACCGCAGACCCAACGCACCCCGACCACGGACGCCCACCCCGCCCTCGGCCACCCCACCGGCTTCCCGTCCGGCCTGCGGAGACCCCGCCACCGCCCTGCGTGCCGCCATCGACGACGCGGTGGCGCACTCCGGCGACCTGCTCGTCCAGGGCCGCTACACGCAGGCTGCGGAGGCACTGTGGCAGGTCATCGAACCCGCCGCAGCCGCCCTCGGCGTCGACCACCCCCGGGTCCTCTCCCTCCGCCAGCGACGGGCTGCGACCCTGGTCATCGGTGGTGACGTCCGCCGGGCGCTCCCGGAGTTCGACGCACTGCACACGGCTTTCGCCCGCACCGGTGGCCCGGCCGACCACGACGCGCTGGCCTGCCTGCGCCAGGCCGCCCACTGCCGGGCGGAGCTGGGTGAGGCGACGCTCGCGCTGCGGCAGTTCCGGCAGGTGCTGACCCACGTGCAGGCCACCGAGGGGGACGTCTCCACCGACGCCCTGGAACTCCGCCGCGACATCTGTCGACTGCTGCTCTCCGAAGGCGACCTCGGTCAGGCGGCAGCCGAACTCGTGCCCCTGCACCAGGATCTCGCGCTCCTGTACGGGCCGGGCCACGAGGAGACCCGGGAGATCGCCGAGATCCTCACCCGGCTCCGGATCACCGGCGACGGCACGAGGTGAGCGTCGCACCTGCCGGCGGACCGACGACAGTCGCGCCACGCTGGGTACGCCACGGGACCACACGGTGTGGTCCCGGGCCGTACTCTGACACCTCGGCGGATCCTCCACAGCCCCATCGGGAGAGGTGTCAGTTTGGAGCTGACGATCGAGACGGTACGGACCGGCTGGCAGCAGGCGTTGGATCTCTTCCAGGGCGGGCAGGCGGTCCGGATCGCCACCCGTCACGGGATCTCGTTCGACCTTCCCGGCCTCACCGTTCGACTCACCAATCCGAGCGATCTGAGCGCACCGGAGGGGTACCCCTACCCCGAGCTGATCAAGGACTATCGGGACCGGCTCTTCGGCAACCAGCGGGGCAGGTCACTGCTGTTCCAGCGGATGCGCCGATGGGGCGGCGACGAGGGCGAGGCGTTCGATCAGATAGGGCGGATCGTCGACCTGCTGCGACGTGATCCGACCTCCCGGTCGGCCGTGTTCTCCACCTGGTCACCCCCGTCCGACCTGAATGCGCCTTTCCCCGTCTCACCGGTGGGCGGAGCGGTCCGGGTGGTGGCCGACACCCTGCACCTGTTCGTGACCGCGCGCAGCGTCGACGTGTGGGTGGGGTTCGTGCCGGAACTGCTCGCCTTCGCGCAGCTCGCCTCCGACCTGTCGCAGGAGTTGGGCATGCGGCGCTCGACGGTCTCCTATCAGTGCTGGAGCGCGCACATCTACGAAGTCGACCTGCTCAGCTATCTGACGAGGCGATGATGCAACGGTCACTCACGATGCTCGACAGCGGACTGGTCGGCCACCGGACCATCGACCGGCTCCTCCAGGCAGTGATCTTCTTCGCCGACTCGATCGCGATCCGTTCGTCGTACGAGGTGGCTGCCGTCGACCGGGCGGACGCCAGACTCATCGAACGACGGATCGACGAACTGCGCGAACAGGGGTTCGTCAAGCTGTGGGCCCACGAGTACGAGGTGGACGACGCCGGCCGGGCAGGCAATCCCACCGACGGGGACGCCGTCCGCCGTCCGGCCGATCTCGTGGTCCCCGCCTCGACACTCGGAGTGAGTCTCGGCGAGATGGACGAGGTGATGCGGTCGATCCGGGAGTCGGCATACGGCCGGGAGCCGGGTGAGAGGTCACCCCTGCGGCAGGGCACAGCGGAGATCGTCGGACTACGTAACCATCTCGCGTCGCTGGTCATCTCGGCCGAGTTGAACCAGGACGGCATGTTGACCAACCCGGCGGTACGCACCGCGCTGACCTCGACCTTCCGGGCGCGGCCGGGTGAGGGGTTCCAGGCGGCGGTGGTCCGTGAGGTGATCGGCCAACTCCAGTTGGGTTCCCTGGTGAACCTCACCGCCGAACAGGTGGAGACGTGCCGTCGATTCAGCGCCGACTTCCGTACTCTGCTCGACCAATCCGTGGTGGCGGTCGCCCGTGGGCTCGACCCGGTGATCAGCCCGGAGAACACGGCCCGGGAGCTGATGACCCGATACCGGGCGATCTCCACCGAGTACGCCCTGCCGCGCCTCGGCCCCCAGGTGGGCGGGGAGATCGTCTGGGACGTGCTCGGGGCTACCCTGCCGCCGAGCATCGTGCTGAAGTACGGCGTGAAGGCGTTCACCTGGCGGAAGATCGCCAAGGAGGTGCGCCCGTACCTGCTGCTGATGCACCTGGAACGCGCCCTACGACAGCCGGAGGTAGGCCGATGAGACTCCTCCCCGCAGAAATCGGTGCCACCTCCTGCCGCCTCATCATCCAGGCGGGTGCGGATCTTTCGATCGAACGCAGCCTGAGGTGGCAGGTGCAGGCGACCGAGCCGGTGCCACTTCCGGAACTGTTTCGCCGTTTCGACGCCAGTGTGGTCGCCGACGAGACGTTCTCGTTGCCGGAGTCGACGAAGGCGCTGATCCCCCTCAGGTTCGCGATCCCCGACACCGTGTACCCGTTCACGATCCTCTACCTGTGGATGGTGTCGAACGTCGATCAGCGGCCCGGTGTCACCAGATCCGACGATGCCGCGAACGCTCTCGTGTGGTACCTCCGAGTCGCCGCCCCCCATCTCGACTCGACCGAGGTCCGACGAATCCACCGCGCCCTTGACCGATTGCCGACTATCGATGTAGGAAAGGTGTCCGAGGCCGACGAGGGGTCCGACACCTGACCCTCCCGAGGTCGAATCGGTCGCGCCCGGTGCGAGTCGATCACAGGTAGGGGTGTGTGCCCGTGGACGCTCACGTGGAACAGGTCGGCACGACGGTCATCTACCAGGACGACCACGTACGGGTATGGATACTCGATCTGCCGCCGCGCGGCGCCTCCCAATGGCACGAGCACCACTGTGGGTACCGCTTCGTGGTCACCAGAACCGGCCCGGTCGCCACCGAGTACCGCGACGGCCGGATGGAGCCGCAGGACGACCAGGTGGGTGACACCTCCTACCGGCAGCCGGACGAATCCCATCGGCTGGTCAACCTCGGTGACAGTCCCTACCAGAACGTGGTCATCGAGTTCCTGGGCTCGCGATGAGCAGCCGCCGTCCACAACAGGCGTTCGTCGAGTGGATAGCGTCGCTCCATCCAGACGTTCCCGAGGCCGCCGAGGCGATCAGCGCCTCGCTACAGGAGGCGCCGGATCGGATCTCGAACGCCTACCGGGAGTTGCTCTCCGGCTATCGGACCGAACGCGACGACCTCATCAAGGTGACGGCCCACCTGGACCCCACCCGTGAGTACACCGGCCTGGTCGGCGCGCACGACATCCCGTTCGTCTCGCTCTGCGCACACCACTTCCTCCCCTTCTTCGGCCACGTACGGATGGTCTACGAGCCTGGCGGGCTCATCCTCGGCATCGGCAAGATGCCGCGCCTGGTCGAGATGCGTACCCGTCGGTTCCAGATCCAGGAGTTCATCGCCCGCGACCTCTGCGACGACCTCATGGACGGCGCTCAGGCCAGGGGTGCCTTCGTGCAGACCTCCGCCCAGCACCTCTGCGTCTGCGGCCGTGGCCCGAACAAGCCGGGTGCGTGGAACACCACCACATATGCCCGGGGCAGCCTGAGCGCCTGGCGGCACCTACCACCGGATTCGGCCCCCGGAGCACCGGGAGGACCGCGATGACGACCCGCTGGGCCGAACTGCTGCCGGCTGACATCCAGGTCGTCGTCGCCGTACCAGACTCCCTGCTCGGCCCGGTCGTCGCCCGGGTCGTCGACGCCTCCACAGTGGCGTACGTCCAGGTGGTGCACGAGTCACAGGCGGTCGCGGTCGCCGCCGGGATGGGGCTGGCCGGACAGCAGGCCCTGATCTGCATGGAGAACTCCGGGCTGCGCGCCGCCGCCGAGACCATCGCCCGGCTCACGGTGCTGCACCAGATTCCCGTCCTCGCCCTGACGGCCCACCGAGGGGAGTTCGGCGATCCGAACTGGTGGGCACAGGACCACTCGCATCACATGTCCGGCCTGGCCGCCCTCTTCGGACTACCCACCCGGGCGGCGAGCAGCACCGCCGAACTGACCGAGGCGCTGCGCGCCGGGATCGCCCTGACCGGCACCCGGATGCGCTCCGCCCTCGTCGTCGCCACCGCAGGTCTGCTCAAGGAACTGCACCGTGAACTCCACTGAGGCGATCGGTGCCCTGCGGGCCCTGCTGGGCGAGGACGTGGTCGTCGTCTCCGGGGTCGGCCGGGCCACCTACGCCGCCCTGCGCCACTGGCCCGGTCGTACCCTCCCGCTCGACGCCCTCGGCGACGTCCTTCCGGTGGCGCTCGGGGTCGCCGCCGCGTTGCCCTCGGCGGCCCGGACCCTCTCCGTCGAAGGGGACGGCTCGCTGCTCTTCGGCATGGCGGGGCTCGCCACCCTGGCCACCATGCGCGATCGGGTCGCACCCTTCACCGCCGTGGTCGTCGACAACGGCCGCTACGAGTCCGGCGGCGACGTAGCGTCCCGGCACTTCCCACTGGACTGGGCCGCCCTGGCCGCAGCGTTCGGACTCGGGTACGGCACTGCCGACCGGACCGGTGCGGTCGCCGCCGCGCTGGCTGCGGCGACCTCCGTCGGGGTGCTGCGCCTGGTGGTCCACGACGACACACCCATGCCGCCACCGGCCTGGTCGGCCAACGGGCGGGAGGCGGTCTACGACTTCCGCCGGATGCTCGCCACCCGGTGGGGCGTCCGGATCCCACCGGCTGCGACGAAGATCTGAGCCGGGGACGGCCACGGCAGTGACGACGCTGGAGCCGACCGGCCGTGACGGCCTCTACCGGGTGCCGCTACCGCCGGCGCGGGTCTTCGTCTCCACCTCCCCGTCCGGTCGCCGACTGCTCTGCGACTCGACGTCGGTCGGTGACGCCTTCCGGGCCGAGCTACGGCAGGCCTGCAGGCAGGCCGTGACCGACCTGGCGGCGGTCGACCCGGGCCTGGCGGACGCACTGGCCGGGACGACACCGGACGTGCTCACCATCCTGCGTGGTGGTCTGAACTTCGACCTACCCGGCGTCGTCGAGCAGGTCACCGGCCGCCCCTGCCGGGTCAGCTTCCTGAGCAGCCGGCGGGCGATCCGCGCCGGTGACGCCGTGGTGACCTCGGACGAGTACCGAAGAATCGACCTGGCCGGCTCGTCCGTCCTGTTCATCGGCGACATCACGGCTACCGGCCGGACGGTCACGAATGCGCTCACCGTGCTCGCGGACGTCGTCGGGCCCGAGGCGCTACCACCACGAATCGTCCTGGTCACGATCGGGACGATGCGGGCCGTGGAGCGGATCGATCAGTTCGTCCGGCGACTGGGGCAGGCCAACCGGTCGGTCCCCGAGGTCACCGTGATCGCGCTGGAGGGCCTGTTCGGGATCTACGAACAGACATACGGTCTTGCGCTTCATCTGGACCAGACGGACTTCGTCCGGCGTGGTGGACTGATCACTCCCGAATTCACGACCGCGTCTCGTCTCGACCCCGTCTCCGGGTTGGAACGATGCGTGATCTATGACGGCGGCCTGCGCGGTTTTTCGCCCGGCGAACACCTGGGTGAGCTACGCGAATACTGGACTCGGCTGGTGGCGGCCTTCTCCGCCCGCCCAGCACTGGTCGATCTGCACCGACGGGTCAAGACTGACCAGGAAGGTGACATGGCGAGCCGACTTGACCGGTCCGAACTTCTTGACCGATGCTACGCCCACCGCGATCACATCGTCCGCGCTCATCGCCGGACCACCGGGAGTTGACTATGAAGTTCATCGACAAGCTCGCCTGGTTGAGAGTTGAGAATGGAAGAATCCTCAGCACTCGGTCCTACGGGAAAGACGTCTACTACATTCCGGGTGGCAAACGGGAGGGCCAGGAATCCGACCACGAGGCATTGAAGCGAGAGATCCAGGAGGAGCTCTGCGTCGAACTGGTCGACGACACCATCGAACTGGCCGAGGTCTTCGAAGCCCAGGCGCACGGTAAGGCCGAAGGCGTCACCGTCCGGATGACCTGCTACCGCGCCGAGTATCTGGGTGACATGAAGCCGGGTGCCGAGATCGAAGAGGTGCGGTGGCTCGACTACTCCGGCCGGGAGCAGTCCTCCCCGGTGGACAGACTCATCTTCGACTGGCTCCGGGCCAGAGGGGAGCTGTGACGACCCAAGCGCAGAGTGCACCGGGAACGGGCACCCGCCACGGTGACGAACGTGAGAGCCTGACGACGCTCGTGCCGTTTCACACTCCACAGGGGAGCAACTGATGCGCATCCATCGTCCGGCCAGCCTGGTGAGCCGCCTGCTCGTGGCCGTACTCGTGCTGGGTGTCGTCGGGGTGGGGGCCGGTCCGGCCGGTGCCGCCTCGGCGCAGGTCGGGACGGCGGCGCAGGTCGGGGCGTCGGCGGCCACCGACTGGCCTGCGGTGCCCGGGCCGGTCATGGCCGGGTCCGCCCCCGCACCCGTCCGGTACGGCGGCTACACGTGGGTCTTCACGACCGTCGCGGCGGGTGCCGTCATGATGAACCGGCAGGACTTCCACTCGCAGCAATGGAGTGGCTGGACGGTGGTGCCGGGAGGGTTCCCCGCCGCGATCTCGGGACCCACCGCCGTGGTCTACGGCGGTGACCTCCGCCTGTTCGTCCGGGTCGCCACCGGTGCGCTCCGGTTCGTCAGGTACAACCTGATGAACGATGCCTGGTCCGGGTGGTCGTCGGTCCCGGGTGTCCCGGCCGGGACCTCCGCACCCACCGCCCAGATGTACGGCGGCGACATCAACCTGTTCTTCGCCGTCCCGAACGGCCGGTTGGGCACCATCAGGTACACCCTGACCACCGACTCCTGGTCCGGGTGGAACACTGTGCCCGGCTCCACGTCGGTGACCGGCCCGGTCGGGACCGCCAGGTACGGCGGATGGCTCTGGGTGTTCCACCACGATCCGAGCGGGGCGCTTCGGACCGCCCGGTACGACAACTATGACGGAACCTGGTCGCAGTGGAGCATCGTGCCGGGGTCGGCCGACGGGAAGTCCACCCCGGCGACCGCCCTGGCCTACGGCTACCTGTTGGTGGTGGTACGCAGCACCTCCGACCAGCTTCGGACGACCCGGTACGACCTGATGTCCGACACCTGGTCGGGGTGGGGTCCGCTGACCGGGGCGCCGCAGGCCACCTCCGCCCCGGCTTCGAACGAGGGCGGTTCCCTCATGGTCCGCGGCCCGCAGGGCCGGATCCACCTGGGTGACGTCGCGCTCTGACCCCGGCCGAGGCCCCCCGGGCGGGTGGCGTCGGTCAGGTCAGGCGGGTGTTCAGGGCGGCGAGTAGGGGCTCCTGCTGCGGGGTGAGATAGAAGTGGTCCCCGTCGAAGGTTGTCAGGTCGAACCCGCCGGTGGTCAGCTCGGCCCAGGACTGCACGGACTCGGCGGTGCAGGTGGGGTCCTCGGTGCCCAGGTAGCCGGAGATGGGGGTACGCAGCTTCTCCGGCTCCCGGGGCAGGTAGCGGTAGAGCATCCGCAGGTCGGCCCGGAGGGCCGGCATGATCAGCTCCCGGAGTTTGGGCGAGCGCAGCACCAGCGGGTCCACCTCGCCGAGGGCACCGATCCGGCCGAGCAGGTACTCGTCGTCGGCGGTGTCCGGGTCCAACTCGACCCGGGACACGTGGGGGGCACCGTGCCCGGAGACCAGGAGGGCGGTCGGGGCGAAACCGTACCGGGTCTCCAACCGCCAGGTCACCTCGTACGCCACCGACGCGCCCATGCTGTGTCCGAACAACGCCACCGGCCGGTCCAGGTACGGCAGGAGCACCTCCACGATCCGGTCGGCGAGCGCGTCCATCTGCTCGACGCAGGGCTCCAACAGTCGGTCCTGCCGCCCCGGGTAGCAGATCGCCATCAGGTCGGTGCCCTCGGCGAGCAGCCGCCCCCAGGGCTGGAACACGTTGGCGTTACCCCCGGCGTGCGGGAAGCAGATCAGCCGCAGGTCGCTGCGCTGTGCCCGGCGGAAGATCCGTAGCCACCGGGCCCGCCCGACCGCTTCGTCCATGGTGTCGTCCCCTTTCGCAGCCCGTCGCAGCGCAACCGGTCAGTCGGCGGCACTGGTCAGTCGGCAGAACCGGCCCGTCGCTGCGGAACCGGTCAGTCGGACATGGCGACCAGGATCCGGCGGTCACCCGTGTAGGGACGCCGACCGTGGGCGACCAGGATGTTGTCGATCACCATGAGGTCGCCGACCCGCCAGTCGATGTCGACGGCGGCGTCCAGCCCCCGGTCGCGGATCTGGCGGACGTACTCCTCGGGGATCGGGGCACCGTCGGCGAAGGTGACCGACTGGGGCAGCTCGTCCGGGGTCATCACCTGCATCATCACCCGGGCCACGTCGTCCTCCAGGCCCGCCGGGTGCCACTGGTCGGTCTGGTTGAACCAGACCTCGACGCCGGTGACCGGGTGCCGGGTGGTGGCGGGGCGGACCTGACTGATCCGCAGCCCGTCGGAGGTCCACTTCCACGTCGCACCGGTGCCGGCGAGGAACCCCTCGACCTCGGCCCGGTCCTCGGTCTCGAAGGTCTGCTGCCAGCTCTTGCCCAACCCCATCCCGTCGTGCAGGTTCTGCTGGTAGCAGACCCCTCCGGCGAACGCCTCCCGGATCTCGGGGTCGAGCAGGTCCAGCCAGAGCCGGGCGTCCAGGACCGGGGTGGCCCCGCCGGTCGCGGCGGCGATCTGGCAGAAGAACAACAGCCGGGACGGCCAGTGGGCGGCGTACGACAGCTCGTTGTGCATCGAGATCGTGTACTTCGCCGGGTACTCCGTCGAGGTGTAGACGTTGTCCCCCACCTTGGTCCGGGGGGTGTTGCCGTGCACGTAGGCGAGCCGGTTTGGCAGCAGCAGGTCCATCACCGGGTCGAGGGTGCCGGGTTCGACACCGAAACCCCTGAAGACCAGAGCCCCGTGTACGGTCAGCAGCGCCGCGACGTCCACCTCACGCAGGTGACCGGCGAGCCCGTCGGCGGTCGGGGGGCATCCGGCCCGTTCCGGGGTGATCACGTACGGCTGCCAGCGGCCGTGCTCGTCCATCGGCGTCTCTCCTCGCGTCGGCAGGGCGGTGCGTCAGTGCCAGCCTGTCGGCGGCAGCCATATTTCCTCGATATCGCCGAGTCACCGGGCAGACGTAGCCACCGGATCGGACTCGGCCCGCCCGCCCGCCGATCCGCCGGTGACCGGATCGACCTCGGCAGCCGGATCGACCTCGGGGCGCTCGGCCGCTGCCGCTTCGGCGG